>VRUH01000026.1:0-35914 GCA_019456185.1 Candidatus Glassbacteria bacterium
TTATCACTGGTAATGCTGTCAATTGCCAAAGGCGCATTTCCTGAGTTGGTAATACTGAAGGATGCAGTTGCCTGACTACCGAAAGTCACTTCGCCCATATCTATAGAAATAATCGACAAAGAAATATCAGGGGCATCAACCGGGGTAACTCCCGGCTGAAAATCGGTCATAGAGTGAACGGGAGCTAATTCGCTTGCAATACCCCATTCACTGCCTTGAATTACTCCAATGCCTTTAGCCAGGATCAGGTTTATAACCTCGACCATCTCTCCGTCCTCTTCCTCAAGGAAGATCATACCGATGCAATCCTCAAAAGTACCAGAGGGCACATTCACCGGGCCCGACCGGTTCACGATCACCTGGAGAAATGAAGGATAAATCCCCGGCAGACCAGTAGCATCATCTATCTCATTTCTTGTCCCCACAGTATTCAAGGTATCACCCGGCGTGGTGTTGGCCGTGCCCATAAGAATAGGGGGTTCAAGCTTTGCATAATCGGAAATACCGTCGTGGATAAAGTGAAGGGACGCCAGGAAGAGGCTGTCACCCCTGCTGATAAAGTAATACCTGACATCGGTTATTTGCGGATTAGGGTTAACAGTCCAGACCTTTTCATAAGCAGTGGCATTATCGAGCCAATCCAATTCGACTGTCCGGGTTATCTCAGCCCGGGAGCCGTCATCGTAGGTGAAAACATCGCCGATATTAAAGGGCATGTAGGCAGGAACGTCTATCGGCTCGTCAGGCTGTGGGGTGGTTCCCGGCTGAAAATCGGACAGAGAGTGAACGGGAGCTGATTCGGTTGCAATAAGCAATTCCGCGCCTTGAATTATTCCAATGCCTTTAGCCAGAGTCACGTTCAAAATCTCAGTCTTCTCTTCATCCGAAGGCATTAAAATGACGGTCATAGTAATGCAATCCTCAAAAGTACCATAGGGCACACTCACCGGTCCCGACCGGTTCACGACCACCTGAACGATTGTAGAATCATCCTCCACATTCGGCAAACCAGTATCCTCTTCGACGCCATAATATGTTATCCGCACAGTGGTTAAGGTATCACCCGCTATGGTGTTGGCCGTGCCCATCAGCGCGGGGGGATCAAACCTGGCATAATCGGCAATATTGTCGTGGGTCAAGTGAACGGACGCCCAGAAGAGGCTATCACCCCTGATAATAAAGTAATACCTGACATCAGTCATTTCCGGATTCGGGTTGATCGTCCAGACCTTTTCATAAGCGGTGACATTATCGAGCCAGTCCAATTCGACCGTCCGGGTTATCTCCGCCCGGGAGCCGTCATCGTAGGTGAAAACATCTCCGACATTAAGCGGCATGTAGGCTGGCACGTCTATCGGTTCGTCAGGCTGAGGGGTGGTTCCCGGCTGAAAATCGACCAGAGAGTGAACGGGAGCCAAATCGGTTGCAATACCCGTTTCATCACCATGAATTATTCCAATGCCTTTAGCCAGAATCAGTTTCGAAGTCTCATTCTTCTCTCCGTCATCCACTTCAATGTACGTCAAAGTAATGCAATCCTCAAAGGTGCCATAGGGCACACTCACCGGGTCCGACCAGTTCAAGACAACCTGGGTGGTGAATGCGGTATGGGGTTCACCCGGAATGCTGCCGGCCGTATATGCTACCGACACAGTGGTTAAGGTATCACCAGGCGTGGTGTTGGCCGTGCCCAATAGAGTAGGAGGATCATACCTGAAATAATCCGAAACACCCTCGTAGGTATAATGAATGGACGCCGCGAAGAGGCTATCACCACTTATAATATAGTAATACCTGAGATCAGTTACTTGCGGATTCGGGTTAATCGTCCAGACCTGTTCATAAGCGGTGACATTATCAAGCCAGTCCAATTCGACTGTCCGGGTTATCTCAGCCCGGGCTCCGTCATCGTAGGTGAAAACATCGCCGATATTAAGCGGCATGTAGGCAAAAACATCTATCGGCTCGTCAGGCGGAGGGGTGGTTCCCTGCTGAAAATCGGCCATAGAGTGAACGGGAGCTGATTCGGTTGCAATACCCTCTTCTCTGCCGTAAATGATTCCAATACCTTTAGCCAGAATCACGTTCTTAAGCTCAAGCGTAAGTTCTTCATAAATGAAAGACAAAGTGATGGTCATAGCAATGCAATCCTCAAGGGTGCCATAGGGCACACTCACCGGGCCCGACCGGTCCACGACCACCTGGACGATTGAAGAATCAACCTCCGGCAAACCACTACTCTCTACGACGCCATGCACTATCCCCACAGTGGTTAAGGTATCACCCGGCGTGGTGTTGGCCGTGCCCAGAAGTACAGGGGGATCAAACTTGGCATGATCGGCAACACCGCCGCTGGTCCCGTGAAGGGACGCCAGGAAGAGGCTATCACCACTGATAATGTAGTAACCCCTGGCATCAGTCATTTGCGGATTCGGGTTAACCGTCCAGACCTTTTCATAAGCAGTGACATTATCGAGCCAGTCCAGTTCAACTGTCCGGGTTATCTCAGCCCGGGCGCCGTCATCGTAGGTGAAAACATCACCGATATTAAAGGGCATGTAGGCAGGAACGTCTATCGGTTCGTCAGGCTCAGGAGTGGTTCCCGGCTGATAATCGACCAGTGAGTGAACGGGAGCTGATTCGCTGGCAATACCCACTTCATTGCCTTGAATTATTCCAATGCCTTTTGCCAGAACGAGGTTCATAAACTCTTCCTTCTCTCCGTCATCTAAATGCACCTCAATGAACTTCATAGTAATGCAATCCTCAAAGGTGCCATAGGGCACACTCACCGGACCCGACCGGTTCACGACTACATGTACGATTGCAGGATAAACCCTCGACATACCAGCATCATCAAATGTTATTCCCATAGTGTTTGTAGAAAAGGTATCACCCGGCGTGGTATTGGCCGTGCCCATAAGCATCGGGGGATCATTCTTGAGATAATAAACACTGTCGAAGGCAAAGTGGAGGGACGCCCAGAAGAGGCTGTCACCCCTGCTGATAAAGTTATACCTGACATCAGTCATAGCCGGATTCGGGTTAACAGTCCAGACCTTTTCATAAGCGGTGACATTATCGAGCCAGTCCAGTTCGACTGTCCGGGTTATCTCAGCCCGGGAGCCGTCATCGTAGGTGAAAACATCGCCGACATTAAGCGGCATGTAGGCCGGCACGTCTATCGGCTCGTCAGGCTGAGGGGTGGTTCCCTGCTCGGTCTCCGCCTTGGCTTGGGTAACAGACAACAACAGAGAGGCAGCGATGAGCAGAACGCCTCCAGCCAGGAAAACCCGCGAAAGTTTGGTGAACCTTGTTGCGGCCATCGGGAATCTCTTGGAAGAGTATTTGTAGAAAAAGATTTAACTCGAGTGTGCCTAACAGTCTGCGCATAAGCGGCCGGTCATAACCCGGTCTGACTTCATGCGCTTGTTTTGATTGCGTCCGAGGTCAGGTCGATATGTGGTAAGCCTGGTCGGTGTGCCGTACTGCCGGTCTGGGAACACATCTGCTAAACAACATTAAGACTTTGCGAGAACAATGTCAAATTAGAAATCGCCCCTCCTAGAGAATCAGAGCAGTACTGCGCCCTACTCAATGATCAAGCCTTAGCCATGGATCGATATGGCCAAAGCCGAGATCGCTCGGTACTGCGCGGATATGAGGTTGATTGCGGATGGTTAGGCGGGGAGGGTCAGGCTAAGCAGCAGATTTAGCTCAATCCTCTAACTATTGTAAACAAAGTTCAATAAAATGGCGGGGTGTAGTTGACTACTATAAAACTTTTCTGCGGGATATGCCACAGGAATTGATTGAACTGATTCAGGCGGTGGCGGTTTGAACGCCCCACCGAAGACCGGATTCATTTCCGGAGGGGCAGGTCACAGGTCAGTCCACCGGTGGCAGGCTGGAATTGGTACACACGTATGCGAATCGCCAGGAACCATCTGGCTGCTTTCTTAAAATACACAGCGTCTTTCCAGCATCGGTTATCGGCTCTGCAACACCCTCAATAGTATAAGCTTCGGTATAAATACCACGAGCATAAGCTAGGTCTCCATAACCGTCGATTTCAAGGAATTCCAGCTTGTGTTCGGTTACCGTTATACCGATTGACTCTATCCAGTTTTTAAAAGTAGTGCGTCCTCTGATCTCAGGCATGGCCGGCATCATTATACAAACATCTTCTGTAAACATTTCGTTGTAAGCGTCCCAGTTTCCAGCCAGAGATACCTGGTCATATGCCGGCCCCAGTGCTTTGATCTTTGCTACGTCTTCGGCTGAAATAGGGCTGATTTCCCGAACCGGTTGCTGGCAAGTTGTACCAAAGATCACGGTCGCAAACAATACCATGCATCCGCTACGAATCGACAATTGTACCTCCTTGAACAAGAATTTGTGAAAGAGGAATTCACTCAAGTATTACCAACGGCTTGCGAATTAGTAAAAGAGCTATGCTCGGCCTGATTCCATGCGCTGTTTTGATTGCGTCCAAGATCAGCAGAGAGTGGTAAGCCAGGGCGATTCACCAGACTCCGCATCTGGGCGTGCTTGTACCAGTCAACAATAGTCTTTGTGGACAATTTTGTCAAATTAAAGCTTCTCTTTCACTACTTACCCTATTTGAATCAACGTTGATTCAAATAGGGCGGGGCCGACGAGACTTGAAATTTGGTCGCTAACAGGTGAGTGGTGCCGAAGGTAAAACAACTCTATACGAACCCGGCACAAATAAAAAAAACGCAAACCATTGAGGCTTGTGCTCTTATATTCATTAAGTGTCGAGAGGGGGGGTCTGCATGAGAGAAGACGGGGAAATAACTCAAATCGGGCACCCTATGGGCACCCTGACAAAATCAAAAAGCCTTAACCATTTACAGGTCAAGGCTTTATTTATCAGTGGTGCCGAGGGACGGATTTGAACCGCCGACACGGGGATTTTCAGTCCCCTGCTCTACCGACTGAGCTACCTCGGCACTCTTTTTGTCTTTGCTGGATTTTTTGCCGTTGGGAGCACCAGAATATACCCTCCCGATACTGTTTGTCAATAGGATTGTTTGACAACCGTTTGCAATTTTCCGCACTGCGTATCCACCTCAAACCGTTTCCATCCCTGTAACTGATTCGATTCTTTGAATTGCTTCGACAGTTAATACTGGATAGAAAAGTAGAATTAGTCTTGACTAACAAAAATGACCGCTTAATATAGATAATGATTAACTAATCGTCCATCCTAGCCGTTCGCCGCTGGAGCAAACGATCAAGATTCGATGGAGGTACAGATGCGTGGGCGAGTCAAGTGGTATAACGACGTGAAAGGCTACGGGTTTATCCAGCAGGTTGACGGGGAAGACGTGTTCGTGCATTACTCAGTGATCGAAGTGGATGGATTCCGGGCCTTGATGGAGGATCAGGAAGTGGATTACGAGTACAGTGAAGGACCAAAGGGGTTGCAGGCCACCAGGGTCGTTCCGGTCTGACTCATAACCACAAATTTTATGATCTTGAAAAACAGCCCGGCAGATTTTACTCGCTGCCGGGCTCCTTTTTTATTCGTCCGCGCTTTCCCGAACATGGCTTGTCCGGTCATCTGGGGCGAACCCTCGCGCCTGCTCGACACAGGTGGGCCGATGATGGCTCTCGTACTGGTCTCCGGGATTATCGCCGTGGCGGGCGCGAACAGTAATTACTACGCATCGATCAAACGAATCGGGTTGGCTCGCAGCGCCAACCTGGCGCTGATCCAACCGTTCGCAGCGACCGTAGCCAGTTTCCATGTCTTCGGTGAAATCCTGGCAATCCTGCAGTGGGTTTTCGGATTCGTGCTGCTGGCCGGGTGCGCCCTGACAATCAGTATTCGCGAACATCAACAGAAATTAACCGGAATTCCCGCTGCAAAAAAGCCCCCTGCCGCTTGAACCCGCTGACCATCTGGCTTTGCGGGCAGGCTAACAGGGGGCTGACATTGATCTTGTTGCCTGCTAACCGATTAACCGAATCATCTCAAATTAGCCTGTCTTACTTAAAGAACTTTCTGCAAGGTTGTGGAAACAGTTGTGGATAACTCCGCCGGACTGGTTCCAATCTTCATCCCCGCCTCGATTTCGGCGGACTATCCACGAGCTCTTCGCGCTCCCTGTCCCAGTAAATCTTCCCGCCCTCGCGGTAGGCGCGGGTAGCCATCACCACCGCCACCGAGTGGGCGAACCCTGTCTCGATACTGCTGTTGGGCTTCTTGCGGCTGCGGATACACTCGAGCCAGTTGTCCGTGTGCAGGCTGAGGTCGTCGTCCGGGTTGATCGGCGGGAGCTCGCCCTCGCGGCCCTCGACACTCACCAATTCGGCTTCCGGCTCTCCCTCCGAACTGCGGTCGAACACCACGTTGCTGCCCCAGGCGCTTCTCATTTCGGGCTTGAAATACCAGCGCGGGCTGCCCTCGCCGCCGGGCGAGTAGAGCGTTCCCTCGGTCCCGCGGATAACGGTGTGGTCGCCGTGGTAGTTACCGTAGGAGGAACTGTAGCTGTAAAGCACTTCCTTGCTCTGGAATGTGCTCAGGCACTGGAACGTGTCCGGGTTCTCGCGTACGTCGTGCCAGGCGAATATGCCGCCGTTGGCAACCGTGTCGTCGGGGATGAGCGTGTCGAGGAAAAAATGGGCCAGACACGAGCCGTGGCTGTACCACTGGTCGGTGATCCCGCCGGAGAAATCCTTGAAAATCCGGAACTCGAAATAGACCCTGGGGTCGAACGGCCGCCAGGGCCGTCCCAGCAGCCAGCGCTCCCAGTCGGTGTCCTCCTCGCGGATCGCCGCGATATCCCGATCCTTGGGGACATACCAGCGGGGGCCGTTGTAGTTCCAGCTCTGCTCGATCTTGGTGATTTTGCCCAGCCGGCCGCTGCGGATTATCTCGCGCACTTTCTGCTGGTACGGACAGCTCAGCCACTGGCTGCCCATCTGGGCAACCTGTCCGGTCTCCAGCACGGCGTCGCGGGCCAGCTTGGCGTCGGCCAGCGTGTTGGCCAGCGGTTTTTCGCAGTAGACATCCTTGCCGGCACGGACCACCTCGGCCATCACGCGCGCGTGCTGGTGGTCGCCGGTCGCGACCATCACCGCGTCCAGATCGCGCTCGGCAAGCAGGTCCTCTGAGTATTTGTAGGTTTTCGGACGGTTGCCGAACAGCCCGGCCGCGTCATCGGCAGCCCTGTTCAGATTGCCGCTCCAGATGTCGCAGAGACTGACCAGCTCGAGATTGGGGTCCTGCTTCATGCTGGCCTTGAGCATCCGCCGCAGGCCCGCCGAGCGGTCGCTGCAGCCGATCTGGCCGATCCGGATCCGGTCGTTGGCGCCGACAACCCGGCTGTAGCTGGCGGCTGTCCCGGCCAGCGCCATCGTCCCGGCCGCCGCACCGGCGGCCCGGCCCAGGAAAGAGCGGCGGGAGATTTTCTTGACGGCTCTTTTTTCCTTTTCAGTTGTTTTCATCGACAGGTATCCTCCTGAAAAATTATCTTAAATATCTCTATTATTAATAATCTCTTTAAGCTCCTCAATTGTTAATAAATTACTTCTAAATCGATGGATCATCATATGACAATTACTACATAAAACTGTCATATCATTCTTAGGATCTACTTTAATTTTACCTTCATAAGAGCTTATAGGTCTGTGATGATGAACCTCAATAAAGCTTTCACCTCTTTTGCCATATACTTTTTCAAAATTAAATCCGCAAACAGTGCATTCTAATCCATGAAAATTAATGGTTTGTGTCCGCAACTTTGAATTTCTTTCAAAATATCTTATCATTCTTAAAGATTGCTTCCCTTCAAGCCCGCCGGTAGGCCCTAATACAGGCTTCTTTTCTTCTGCCTCCATGCTTTTCAAATCTTCCTGAATAATCGAAAATAAAGTTGATTTTGTAACATCCTCCTCCAAAAGTGTTCTAAAAACTTCAAAATCATGGTCACTTAGTTTGAATTTCCGCCGTAGTTTATCTAACAATTCTCCTGATTTATACCATCGTTCAAATGTATCAACTTTTCCTGCAAAATGGCGTGCGCGTGCAAGTTGATCATTTATCGTTTGATAAGTTACGCTGAAGTATCTAGCTGTTTTATACACTGACTCCAATCTTGTACTTCCATTCTTCATATAAAATATGACTGCGTAAATTTGTCGTAGGCCTTTCCTAGACCTGCTTTGAAACCAAAGGGATTTGAAGTCCATTGGAATCACCCTATGTCTTTTAGTTATTTTATCAAGGTAAACTTAATAAAAGTTGTTTCACCAGTCCCGCCCCAGCCATCTGTCCAGCCACTGGTAGGCCCGTTCGCGGATTTCCGGCGGGAAATCGTGGTCTCCGTCGGTGTAGACAGTCTCGAACCTGTCCGCCGCGCCCAGGATTTCATAGAGCCGCGCCACCTGCTTGAGCGGCTCGGCGACAGCCCAGAAATCCGGGAAAATATGGTCCTGACGAGCCGAGTAGTTGAACAGCGCGCGGGGCGCGCAGAGCGCGGCCACCTCGTGGAGGTCGCACGGGACAACGCCGCTGCGAAGGTGGTCGCGCAGCCGGTCGTTGAAATGGACGAACCAGGTGTCGCGGGCAAACCGGAACGGTTTTGCCGAGGTGGCCAGGGAGACAAAGCCGCACGAGCTTACCGCTGCGTCCACCCGCGGGTCGAACGCCTGGTGGAAGAACGCGTTGTAACCGCCCAGGCTGTGGCCGATCACTCCCAGCCGCGAGGTGTCCGCCTCGGGCACAGTGCCCAGGAAATCGACCGAGCGGATATGGTCGGAGAGCATCTTGCCCATCGCCGACCACTCCGGATAAGTCCTGTCGAACGGGCCGGTGTCAAACGGCTCGCCTCCCTCGTAAACCCTCTCGCCAGCGGAGATAACGTCCGGGGCGAACACCACGTAGCCCCTGCGGGCCAGTTCCTCGCCGTAATAGCGGTTGTCGCGCGCCCGCTCGATCCCGACCGTTACTTTCGCGCCCGGAGTGATCGTCGAGTGCATCGCCAGGATAACCGGACGGGGGCCGGCGGCACTTGCGCCGGGAGGAATCAGCAGCCAGCCGTTGATCCGGTCGCCGGTGCCGCTGTTGAACGTTACCTCCCGCTGGAGAAAACCCTCACGTTGCTGCTCGCCGATAACTCTTACCTCCAGCGGCCCGCTTACCGGCGGAGCGTCGCCCAGCAGTTCCCGCGCGCGACGGACTATCGATTCGCGCTTGGAGGCCCAGGCGTCCGGGTCATCGATCCGGGTGCGGACTACCGGTCCGCCGTTAATCTGGTTGGCGGGGAGATAGTCAGTCAGAATATCGGTCAGTGGAACGGGCCAGGCCCCGCTAAGGGTGTCGGTCCGGCTCTGAGCGAACGAATCCGCAGAGGCTGCCAGCAGCAATATCAGAGTAAGTAGGACTCGCATTTTACTTTCCCGCCGGATAATAAATCAGTCGAGCGCGGCCAGCAGCCGCTCGATATCATCTTCGTTATTATAATAGTGGGGACTGACCCTGATCGAGGCGCAGGGAAACCCCAGGCCGAATTTTTTGCCTCGCAAGCGACGCAGCAACTCCTTGGCGTCCTCGTTGCGGGGACGGAAACAGGTGATCCCGCTGCGCGCACCGGATGACTGCGGGCTGAGCACCTCGAAGCCTCTCTCCACCAGCCCCCCGACCAGCAGCGAGCCGAGACCCAGCACGTGAGCCTCGATATTTTCCGGTCCCAGCTCGAGCATGGTCTCCACGCTTTTACCCAGGGTGTGGATCCCGGCGATATTCAGCGTCCCGCCCTCGAACCGCCCGGCGTCTGGGGCCAGCGGTTTGTCGAATGGAGCGGGGTCGGCGCTGCCGGTGAGAAATGTCAGCGGATCATCCAGGCTCAGCCATGACGCACCCACCGGGTCGAGCAGTTCCAGCTTGTCCCGGTTGAGATAGCAGAAGCCCACGCCCTCGCCGGCGATCATCCACTTGTGCCCGCCCACGCTGACCAGATCGGCCTGCCAGTCCCTGACCCGGGTGACCAGCGAGCCCACTCCCTGGACCCCATCGACCGCGAAAAACAACCCGCGTTTGCGGCAAAGCTCGCCGAGGGCGATCATGTCGTTACGGGTGCCGGTGTGGAACTCGACAAACGAGACCACCAGCATCCGGGTCCGGGAGTCCATGGCGGCGATAAGATCATCGAGGCTGAACGTGTTGTCCGGCCGCGGCTCGACAATCCGCAGTTCAACCCCGAGGCCGCCGAGCAGATTGAGCGGGACAGTCACCGCCGGGAACTCGCCGCGCAGGCTGAGCGCGTTGTCTCCCTCGCGCCACGGGAACCCGCGGACGGCGAACGTGAGTCCTTCCGAGGTATTCTTGCTGAAAAAAATCTCGCCATGCCCACAGCCCATCAGCCCGGCGACCAGCTTGCGGATTTCGGCTATCCGCCTGTGCCACTGGCCCTCGAGTTCTCCGCCGACGGCCGAGTAGCCGTCGAAAATCTTTTTCGCCTCCTCGGTGATGAACGGCGGCACCGGGGCCACCGCGGCGTTGTTGAGGTACACGCGATTGGCGGTTATCGGGAATTTTTCCCGTATCTGGGCGAATTTATCGGGCAAGCCTGTTGCTCTCCATCAAATTTATTTGCACTCATTATCGCTTTGCAGGGACACAGAAATATTAGGCGTGGCGTGAAACGAACGCAAATAAAACGAGATTGCCTGCCCGGAGACTTTGTCAGTAAAAAAAGCCCCGGTCCGCAGAATAAGCGGGCCGGGGCTTTGCATTTAATAGCAGAGCCTGCCGATTAATAGTTGACGACATGCAGCTCGAAAAAGGCCTGCGGGTTGTCGCAGGTCGGGCAGCGCAGGGGAGCCTGGCCGGCCTCGTAAACAGCGCCGCACTCCAGGCACTTCCAGAACACCTTGCCGTCGCGCTTGAAAACGATCCCCTTCTCGACATTGTCCAGCAGCTTGAGGTAGCGCTCCTCGTGCTTGACTTCCACGCCGGCCACTTGCCGGTACTGCTTGGCCACCTCCGGGTAGCCCTCCTGCTCGGCTATTTCGGCCATGCCGGGGTAGATCACCGTGTGCTCCTCGTTCTCGCCGGCCGCGGCGGACTTGAGGTTCTCGGCCGTGGTGCCGATATCGCTCGGGTAACCCGCGGTGATCTCGGCCATGCCTCCCGGCAGGAAGTTGAAATAGCGGCGCGCGTGCCACATCTCGTTGTGGGCCGTTTCGCGGAACAGGTTCGCGACCTGGACCATACCTTCCTTCTCGGCGATAACGGCGTACATGTCGTAGCGGTTGCGAGCCTGCGATTCACCGGCGAATGCGGCCAGCAGGTTGTGCTCGGTTTTAGATCCCTTCTCGACCATCAGGACTTCCCCCCGGTTTAAATACAACTGCGTTGCAGGACACTCCAAACGTCTTGATTTCTCAATCAGCTTCAGACCGGGCCGGCACCAGTTCCCGAACAAACGAAAAAACCGGTGAAACCAGCCGTTCTTAGCATTTAACGCGACGGCCCGCTAAATGTTAACAATTTGTCAACAATTGAGCAATTTATTTATTTTCAACTATTTAGATTATAAGTATCAAGCTCATTTGCAGATAGCAAATGTTGCGGAACGGGAGGTAAATGATGGGAATGGCGGAGCACCCGGCGCTCAATCAAACGACGATTGAATCGACTCGCGGTCCGGGAATCCCGGTGAGGGACTGGTCCAGATACGGCCGTCGAGCCTCCATCCTGCCCGGCGGGCGGTGGCCACCAGATCCGGGTCGATCTCGACCTTGTACCAGAAGTCGGTGCTGTCCGCCCGGCGGCTGGAGATTTCGTTGAGGTTGGGCAGCACCAGCCCGCGCAGGACGTCGGGGTCGAGCACGGGTGCGATACCGATCGCCCTGCGCTCACTGGCGGTAAGCCCGTCGGCCTTGCGTCCGCGGAGCAGCATATTGCCCGGTCCGCGCCGGGTGGCCACCTTGCGATGATCCAGCACGCGTTCGTCGGGGATGATGTAGATCGAGCGGATCACCTGCTGGAGCTTGCGCGCTGTTTCGAGCTGGGCGGCGGTAATCACGCTGGTGAACCCGGCCTCGATCTCGATACCGATCGAGACGTCACTGACCCGGTTCTGTCCGTTCCAGAAACAGCGGTAGTCGGCCGGGCTGCCCGAGTGGTCGCGGGGGTTCTTGTCCGGGTCAACCACCAGGAAACAGTTACCCGACTCGTCGATATAAAAGTTAGTCACCGCCATGCGGTAGATATAGTTGAGACTGAACTGGCTGCGTTTTTTCTCGCGCAGGGCCTCTTCCACTTCCGGCTCGATCCCCGTCCGGTGCCAGATAATCATATCCGGGTATGCCGCGCTGCCGTCACCGAACTGGCGCTTGAGCGGAGGAAGGTATTTCTGCCGGCGGCGGTAATATGTCTTGCGGCGGGTGACATGGTGGCTGAGACTGATTTCCAGGCCATTGTCGTACACCAGCTTATTCTTGGTTTTTTTCTTCAGCCCGACAACCGGCTTGGAAAGCACGTAACGGTTGTTCAGCAGATAAGATGGTATATAATATAACTTACCGGGCCACAGCGGCTGGTTCATGTTATAGTGGCGAATCTGCTGGGCGAGATAGCGGGCGTGACGCTCCGGGTCGTCGTGGAAAGTATAGGTCGACGGCCACTCGGAGGCCGGAGCCACATAGCGCCCGGCCAGGTCGGCGTACGTTTCGCCGGGGGCGGCTGTATGTTTGATATCGCGCTCGCCGAGCGGGTAAATCCGCTCGCGGGCAACGTAGCTCTCGGGCGACGAGTTCAGGCTGGAGTGCCTGTCGGCCAGGGAGTTATAGTGCTCCTCGGTCAAATACAGCGGCACGTGGATTACAGCGGAGCGGTAGCTGAAAACCTCGCCGGCGCGGCGGTAGATGTCGCGGATATCGCTGCTGATCGTGCGTACCATGCTCTCGCGCAGCCGCTTATCACCGCTCCACTCCGGCATGCAAAACTGCCGGACAACGTTGCTCAGGCTCTGGCCTCGTCCCGTCTTGATTTTCAGGAACGGCTCATCGCCGTGGAACTTCACGGTATCCTGAACAGTGCTGCTCCTGGGCCGGGCCGGCTGACGGCGGCGGATCGGGCTGTCGCCCTCGGACTCGAACGGGATGTAAATCGTCACTCCGCGCGGAATACGTTTGGCGCTGGTGATTCTGGCGAAAGCGGGGTTGCGTTCGCGGTTGAATTCGAAGATGTAGCGCCACTGGGTAGGGTCGACGCCGTTGTCGATCAGGGTGTTCCACAGGCTGCCGCCCATCCGGACCGTAACATATTGCTCTGCCCCGGCTTCCCGGCTGTCGGTGTCCGCAGCCCGGAGTAAACCGGTGCAGAAATAAGACACCAGCAGACAGAAACCGATCAGTGCGGGCTTTATCACGCTTTTGCGGAAACTTGTTATCATCGCCGTCCTATCCGGGAAATCCGTGAATGACTGGTATTTGAGGCCATTTTCAGCGCAAAGATAACATCTAAGGCTCGCTACCGCAAAAAAATGCTGCAACAATCAGGCCTCAATGTATAATTAAGGTGAGGAAAAAATTTACAAACAGGTCCGGATTATATAAATTGTTTCCCTCTCGTTATTTCGCTCGTTCACTCATTGCGCGGCAACTGCGGAGGCTGGCAATGGCGATCCTGGCGGACTTCGGCACGTCCTGGACCAAGATCATTGACACCGGCAGCGGTCAGAGGAAAATATCCCGGACCAAGGACCTGGTGGATTTCACCGCCGAGCTGGCGACCGGACATAATACCCGCAAGCGGGCGGAAAGGAGTGTCAACGAGTTGATTGCTCTGGGCGATGGGTCATTGCAACTCGTTGATGACAAACAGTTTACGGTGCTCGATGTCGGCTCCCGGGATGTAAAATACGTCTGTTTCGCCGACGGCCGGATCAGCGAGATGAACTGGTCGGCCAAGTGCGGAGCGATGACCGGCTTTACCCTGGAACTGATCCTCGATTATTTCGAGGTGGACCCGGCAGCAGTGGAAACCGGGGACAGCGTGATGGGGATCACCTGCGGGGTGCTGGGCATGGAGCAGCTGTTCGAACAGATCGCCGGGGGCGGGTCGGCGGAACGGGCGGTGGCGAATTTCACCCGCGGCCTGGCGGTCAACGCATACCGCTTCATCGGGCAGCCGAAGCGGTTCTACCTCTCGGGCGGGATGTGCGACAACCCGTTGTTCATGCGCTCGTTCCCCGAGGGGGTCGAGGTGCTGCCTCTGGGCAGGTTCGTTCTGGTGGAGGGACTCAGGAAGGAGTTAGCCAGCCATGAGTCATGAGAAGATCAGGGCGGTGGCGATGCTTTCCGGCGGGCTCGACAGCTCGCTGGCGGTCAAAATCGTCGCCGACCAGGGAATAGATGTTATCGGGGTCAACTACAACACGGGCTTCTGCCTCACCGACCACCGGCGCAAGATGGTGGGGCTGGGCGCGGAAATCGACCCGAAATCCGTGCGCAACGAGGCTCTGAGGGCCGGGGCCCAGTGGCGGATCCCGGTGGAAATTATCGACATTTCGAAAGAATACATGCGGATCCTGACCAACCCGCGCTACGGCTACGGCAAAAACGTCAACCCCTGTATCGACTGCCGGATTTTCATGCAGCAGAAGACGCTGGAGTTCATGGACACTGTCGGGGCCAGGTTCATTATCACCGGCGAGGTGGTGGGGCAGAGGCCGATGAGCCAGATGCGCCAGTCCCTGCTGTTGATCGAGATGCGCAGCGGGGCCAAGGGCAAGGTTCTGCGGCCGCTCTCGGCCAAACTGCTGGAGCCGACTCTGGCCGAGATCGAGGGCTGGGTGGACCGCGAGAAGCTTTACGATTTCAAGGGACGCAGCCGTAAGCCGCAGATGGAACTGGCGAAAAAGATCGGCCTGGCCGACTACCCTCAGCCCGCCGGCGGCTGCTGCTTCCTGACCGATCCCAACTACGCGCGGCGGATGCAGGACCTGTTCGACCACCAGGAAAAGAAAACCCTGACAACCGAGCAGGTGTTGCTGCTCAAGGTCGGCCGCCATTTCCGGATCGCCGACCGTTCGAAAGCGATCGTGGGCCGCAACGAGGCCGAGAACCTGTTGCTCCAAAGCCAGGCCAGGGACAGCCTGCGGCTGAACTGCGCCGATGTCGTCGGTCCGCTCACCCTGCTCGAGGGAGAGCACGGAGACCGTCCGGTCGATACCGCGGCCAGGCTGACCGCCCGTTACGGCGACGGCAGGGACCGCGAGAGCGTGCAGGTCATTGTCCAGACCCCCGGGGGCGCCGAGCGCAAGATCACTGTCAAGCCAATGGACGAACAGGTATGCGCCAGGATGAGGATCTGACAGGGCGGGGAACTTGCATGGACGAAACTATTGTGGCGCTTTCCACCGCCTGCGGGCTTGGCGCTGTCGCGGTTGTCAGGCTCAGCGGTCCTGATTCCTGGGCTGTAGCCCGCGGGATGGTCGCCGAGAGAAAAAAATTCGACAGCCTGGCCGAACGCGGGATGGCGCTGTTCGACCTGGTCAACCGCGACGGGGAACGGATCGACCGGGCGCTGGCGGTAAAATTCGCCGGGCCGCGCAGCTACACGGGCGAGGATATTGTGGAGTTTCACTGCCACGGCGGCCTGGCGGTCAGCTCGGCGGTGATCGACACGGCCCGCCGCGGGGGAGCACGCAACGCCACGGCCGGCGAGTTCACCCGGCGGGCGTTCCTCAACGGCCGTCTGGACCTGGTCCAGGCCGAGGCTGTGGACAACCTGATCCACGCCCGCACGGAAGATGGACGCAGGGCCGCGCTGGCCGGGCTTGACAGCGACCTGGGCGGCCGCGTGGAGCGGATGCGCGCCTCCCTGCTCGATATTCGTTCCGAACTCGAATACAGGATTGATTTCCCGGACGAAGCCGGCCGGGAACACTCTCCCGAACGAATCGATATTTTTATCAGCAAGACAATCTCCAGCCTGGACAGCCTGCTGGCGGGAGCCGAGCGCGCCCTGATTGTCTCGCGCGGGGCGGTTACTGTTATCGCCGGGGCGCCCAATGTCGGCAAAAGCTCACTGTTCAACCGTCTGCTCGACGAGGAGCGCTCGATAGTAACCGGCTCGCCCGGCACCACCCGCGACGCGGTTGAGCGGGAAACTGTCCTGGACGGGCGGCTGATAAGGCTGGTGGACACCGCCGGACTCAGAGATGGCGGCGAAGAGGCCGAGAAAATCGGGGTGGAGTACGGCAGGAAGTATATTGCCGGCAGCGATGTGGTGGTCTTTGTCCACGAGGCCGGTGCTGATTTCGCGCGGGCCGAAAAGTCATTTCTGGCCGAGCACGGGGACAAAAAACTGGTGCGGGTGCTCAATAAAATCGATCTCCAGCCGGACGGGGCATCTCCGCCCGACGGCTATCTCCCGGTCTCCGCTAAAACCGGCGAGGGCCTAGACCGGCTTAAACAGGCGATTGCAGGCGCTGTTGAAAATACCGGCAGCGGGCCGGGTGATTCAGGATCGATGGTAACGAGCCTTCGGCAGAAAAAGCTGCTGGAGGAAGCGCGCGAGCTGCTCGAGGCTATCGAGACGGCAAACCCGCCTGAGCTGATCGCCGCGGATATCGGCGAGGTTTGCGACCGCCTGGGTGAGATCACCGGGCGGATCGCCGGCGAGGACGTGCTGGATTCGATATTCTCCAGGTTCTGTATCGGCAAGTAGGCGGAGCGACGTTTCACGTGAAACATTCCACGTTCCCCCTCATTTCACGTTTCCACCTCATCTAACTTGTTTCACGTGAAACAACATGAGCGAAAACAGCTTCGACATTGTCGTAATCGGGGCGGGCCACGCCGGAGTCGAGGCGGCGCGGGCGGCTTCGGCCGCCGGAGCCAGGGTGCTCCTGATCACCAGCCGGCCGGATGCGATGGGCCAGATGTCGTGCAACCCGGCAATCGGCGGAGTGGCCAAGGGCCAGCTCGTGCGGGAAATCGATGCGCTCGGCGGGCTGATGGCCCGGGCCACCGACAGGGCCTCGATCCAGTTCCGCATGCTCAATACCAGCAAGGGACCCGCCGTGCGCTCCCCGCGCTCCCAGAGCGACCGCCGGCTGTATCTCGAGGCGGTCTCCGGGCTGGTCAGCCAGTTACCAGGCGTAACGGTTGCCGGGGCCACGGCCACCTCAATCGCGACCTCCGGCAACCGGGTAGCCGGCGTTCTCACCGACAGGGCCGGCTCATTCGACAGCAAGGCTGTCGTGCTGGCGGCCGGGACATTTCTCAACGGGACGATCAGGGTGGGGGACCGCGAACTCCCGGCTGGCCGGGCCGGTGACGCTTCCTCGATCGACCTGGCGCAAAACCTGAAAGAGCTGGGCCTCAGCCCTTTACGGTTCAAGACCGGCACCCCGCCCCGTATCGACCGCAAAAGAGTGAATCTGGAGGTCCTGGCCGAACAGCCCGGCGACGACCCCTCCTACCGCTTTTCCTTCTTCCACGACTGCGATACACTGCCCCAGGTAAGCTGCTGGCACGCGCGGACCTCTCCCCGTACACGCTCGCTGGTGATGGATAACCTCAAGCGCTCGAGCATGTACGGCGGCTGGATGGAGGGCACCGGCCCGCGCTACTGCCCCTCGATCGAGGACAAGTTTGTCAAATTCCCCGACCGCGACGCTCATCACCTGTTCCTGGAACCCGAGGGGCTGGACACCGACGAGATGTATCTCAACGGACTTTCCAACAGCCTCCCGCTGGAGATACAGCAGCAACTGGTCAACAGTATCGAGGGGCTGGAGCTGGCCGGGATTATCCGCCCGGGCTACGCAATCGAGTACGACTGCTACGACCCCACGGAGCTCGATCTTTCACTGCAAAGCCGTAAGGTGGCCGGTCTGTTTCTGGCCGGGCAGGTCAACGGGACCAGCGGGTACGAGGAAGCCGCGGGGCAGGGCCTCGCCGCCGGACTCAATGCCGCCCTGTTCATCCGCGGTGAGCAGCCGGTGATATTCGACCGGGCGCAGAGTTACCTCGGAGTGCTGATCGATGATATCGTCACCTGCGGAGTGGACGAGCCCTACCGGCTGTTCAGCTCCCGCGCCGAATTCCGCTTGAGCCTGCGCCAGGACAACGCCGACCTCCGTCTCTCCCCGCTGGCCTATCGTCTCGGATTGATCACCGGCGAACAATACGAATCGGTGCTTGGCAAGCAGCGCCGCGCCGAGGAGCTGATCGAGCTATGCAGGGCAACGAGAGTGGGTCCGGAAAAAATCAATCCCCTGCTGCGCGAGGCCGGCAGCGCGGAGACAGGCGAAGCGCTGAGCGTGGAGAAAATCCTGCGGCGTCCCGAGATTGAGATCGGCGGGCTCTTTGCTCATCTCGACGGAGAGTTCGGCGGCCACCCCGCGGAGGTGCTGGCCCAGGTGGAAATGGAAATCAAGTACGCCGGATACATGGCGCGCGAACGCACCCGTCACGAACAAGCCGCCAGACTGGACCGGGTGAAAATTCCCGCCAGCCTCGACTACTCATCAATCCAGTCGCTTTCCACCGAGAGCCGTCAGCGGATTGCCGCCCGCCGGCCCGCCACGCTCGGACAAGCTTCGAGAATCCCCGGTATCCGTCCGGGAGATATCACTTCGCTGATGGTGGCACTGAGCAGGAAAAAATCAAAATAAGGCCCTCTGAGCCGCAGGCCCGCTTGAAAGTACCCCCCCTCACGGGCAAACACGATCGCCCCTTTACGAAGCGTATCCAGAGCCAGCCAGATGCCGCCTGGGAGGCGTTCGGGACGGGACGAGTCAACACCACAGCTAAAGCGGCGCTCCACCCAGCGATCTCTGCAAGCGCCGAGAGAGGCAAAACCGAATGGAGATGTGCCGGTGTTAGTTATGCGTATAACAGGCGGCAGAAGAAAGCGACGCTACGTATCTTATTGTATACCATGCGTTTATGCAGTTTTTTACCGGCCTCGCGGCTCGTCTGGCCAGATTTGCTTGTGGAGTTGAAGCTGAAGCCGCGCCGGCGGACGGTCCTCGACCATCCAGCCGGCCAGCTCGGCCGGGTCGAGACGGCCGGCCACCGGTGAAAAGATTATCCCGCACATTCTATCGAGTTTCACCTTGGCGATTATCGACAGGGACCAGTCGTAATCCTCGCGGCCGGTCAGCACGAACTTGATCTCGTCATGCTGCTGGAGCAGGTCCAGATTGCCCCAGTGGAATTTTTTTTTCGCTTTTGCTCCGGGAGGTTTAATATCAACCACTTTTTTCACCCGCTGGTCCAGCCTATCCATTAGCCGGGTCCCGCTGGTTTCGACCTGGACGGCGAATCCCTCCTCCAGCAGCGCCCGGCACAACTGGGGCAATTCCTCCTGCAGCATTGGCTCCCCGCCGGTCAGGATCACCCGGCCGGCTCCGTTTGCCCGGCAGATGGAAACCACCTGTTCGAGTTCGACAGGAGTGGACTCGCCGGTGCGTGCGTATTCGGTATCGCACCATTCGCAGTCGACATCGCAGCCGGCGAAACGGATGAAAGTCGTGACCAGCCCCTGCCAGCTCGATTCACCGCTCAGGGAAACGAATGTCTCACAGATCTGCAGCATAGCTTTCGTCTCTGATGGTTGTTCGCTGCGAAGCCGTAACTCAGAACACGCCCGCGATCACAGAATTGCAGTTAGCGCAATGATTAGCGTCCACCAGGTTTCCGGCCGCCACGCTGTATCCCCGGCGCTCGATAACCGTCTGTCCGCATGACGGGCAGAACGTGCTTTCCGATTCATCGCCGGGAAGGTTACCCGCGTAGACATAGCGCAAACCAGCCTCACGCCCCGCATCCAAAGCACGGCGGATGCTGTCGTGGGGGGTGATGTCGCGGGCGGTGTAGCTGCTGTGCGGGAAAAAGCGGCTGACGTGCCAGGGGATATCCCTGTCGAGCGAGGCGATGAACTCCGCAATCTGTCCCAGTTCACCACCGCTGTCGTTCATCTCCGGCACCACCAGGGTGGTCACCTCGGTCCAGACACCGGCCGAATGAAGGGTGCGGATAGTTTCCAGTACGGGTTCCAGCCGTCCTTTCAGCACCTTGCGGTAGGTGTCGGGGTTGAACGCCTTGAGATCGATATTTGCCGCATCGATCAGCCCGCACAATTCCGCCAGCGGTTCGGTCTCGATAAAACCGTTGGAGACGATCGCCGAGCGTATCCCCCTGGCGCGGGCGGCGGCGGCCAGGTCGGCCATGTACTCGAAAAAGATTGTCGGCTCGGTATATGTGAAGCAGAGGCTGTGGCAGCCGGAGGCTACCGCCTCATCGGCAACGCGCTCCACCGGAGCGTCGTAGCCCGGCGGTGATTCGATACCCGTGCGCATGACCAGGCTGATTTCGTGGTTCTGGCAGAAGGGGCAGGACAGGTTGCAGCCGACAGTTGAGACGGAATATGCGAGGGAGCCGGGCAGGAAATGAAACAGCGGTTTTTTCTCGATAGGGTCCACGTGGCTGGCCGCCAGACGGCCATAGACCAAGCTGTACAGCTTCCCGTCACGGTTTTCCCGGACTCGGCAGACCCCTCGCTCACCGGGCGCAATCCGGCAGCGGTGAGGGCAGAGCCCGCACTCCACGCCGCCCCCGTCGAGAGCCTGATAGTAGCCTGCTTCCCGCATGGCTCAACTCGACTTCTTTGCAGCCATCCGCTTGGCGGTGTCGAACCCGTAAGCCTGTTTCATCCGCTTGGCGTCAAGGAAATTCTTCTTCTCCTCGAGGCGGCGGATCACCTTGGCGACGTTGGCCAGGATCACCATCTCCCTTTTCTTCCAGACCTCCGGGAAAGCGCGAAAATCGAGTTCATCGCGCATTTTCTTGAATTTCTGTCCTCCGTCGGCCAGGTCACAGATCGCATCGCAGCTAGATTTATAGAAACAGGATTCGCCTTCCTGGAGATACTTGAACACCGGACACGACTCGTCCAGATGCACGAATTGTCCCTTGATCTGCATAGCTACTCCTCGCGTTGGATCTGGTTGGGCGGGATCCGCGTCTGCACGATCCACGTATTTTTATACCCGTATGAAACAGCCCGGTCCCGCTCCCGTCCGGCGGAGACGAGGTTGTCGAACGCGCCGATTCTCAGCACGTACTTTCCCTCGAGTTCCTCCAGATAAGCGGCTGTCCCGAACTCTCTCTCGACTCGTCCGACAATTCCGGCCAATTCATCCTTGTCTGTTGATGACGCCAACTGCACGCGCCAGCCCCAGACAGCTTCCGGGCTGAGAATCTCCGCCGATGACGGCCCCCGTCGCAGGGGAGGCTGTGCCGGCAGCAGCGCCTCAGCGGCTCCGGCGGGAGTTTTAGCCAGGAACAGCGTGTCCACGGGCAGGGCTGAATTCCAGAGCGAATCCAGCCGCCCCGAACTCTGCATCACCGGGGCGGCAGCCGGTGTCCGCGACGGTCTCATGCGGTCCAAAACACCGCAACCGCCGGTTGCGACCACGGCCGCCAGCACAGTCCAGAGCATTATCCGGCCGGCGATTTTCAGCTTTACTC
The DNA here is from genome assembly GCA_019456185.1 of Candidatus Glassbacteria bacterium. Classification (NCBI taxonomy): domain Bacteria; phylum Candidatus Glassiibacteriota; species Candidatus Glassiibacteriota bacterium. Next base: position 21,529 of record VRUH01000026.1, read on the forward strand.
CCGGCAATCTTAGTTTGCAATTCATCATCATTTAAAATATAACAGGCTGTCAACAAGGAAGAAAGCACCTTATCACCCTTCGTTTTCCTCCATCGAGAACGTTTCTTCCTCGTCAGGATCAGGCAAGTGGTCGACAAGCCACATCCTCTGCTTGGGATCGGGCATTGCGAACGGTACTTTAATCGGCATGCGCCCCTCGAGGCTATATCCGTTGGCCTCCAGCAACTCCTGTTTTTCCGGAGTGTACCAGGTAACCATCACGCGCTCGTCGGGCAGGACAAACGCCATTACTCCGCGGTAAGTCCCGATCCGGCCCACGTTCTCCGGGTCGGAGAAACCGGTGTCGGCGGTGCGGTCGGATAAAGTCTCGGGTACCGGCTGAAGGCCGTGCTTTTCCATGCTCTCCTGAATCTTCTGATCTTGCTCGCCCTTTTCCTTGTTCTCGGCCTCCTGCCGGCAGCGCTCCAACTCTCCTTCGGGAAGCATCTCGATCAATCGCTCGTGCTCCTCTTCCGACGGGTTGCTGAACGGCAGGTCGGTGACCCCCTCCTGCAGATGGAAGCCTGCGGTGGCCAGCATGGTCGCTTTCTCCGTCGTATGAGGAGTAACATAGTAGTTGCGGGTCGCATCGATAAAAAGGAGCATCTCGCGACGCTGGAAATAGGCGCCTATTCGCTGCGCGCTTACTTTCTCCACCAGCCCGCTGCGCTCGATCAGCTCAGGATCCAGCTCTTTCAGTCCCTTTTGTTTTGCAATGTCCGCCGCCAGGTGGTCCTCGCGCTCGCCCTGATCCTGAGATAATTCCTGACGGCTGCGCTCCAGCTCCCCGTCAGGCAGGTTTTCCTCCAGCCATAGACGGTCCTCCTCCAGATCGGTGCCGTGCGGGATCACAAACCGGCTGGTCGTGTACTTGTAGTTGGCCTCTTTCAGGATTTCCAGCGTGCTGACGGTACAGGGGGTCACCCAGATAATCCCATCGGGGCCGACTATGCCCGTGAGATCGTTTTCGATGAAATAGTTACCGATCTGCTCTTCGTTCTTCACGCCCGAAGATGCGCAGCGGGCCTTGATTTCCTCGGGAAGCTTCTCAGCAATGCCGAGTTTTTCCAGTTTCTTTTTCAGGCTGTCGGACATTTCCTCCTGTTCATGTTCCGCCAGTTCCTCCCGGCAGAGGTCAAACTCGCCGTCGGGCAGGTTGGTTTCCAGCCAGGCCCGGTCTTCATCGGTCCCCGATCCATACGGCACCCGCACCATCTGCTCCGGCTGCCTGTAGCCTGCCTCGCGGAGGGCCTGTTCCTTCCAGGGGACGGTCGGGGTAACATAGAACCAGCCGTCCTCCCGCACGAAACAGGTCATCCCGATCCGTGAGCAATAAATCCCGATCAGTTCGATATTCTGCTCGTCCGTAACCGTCGAGCGGTCGATAAGCTTGTCCGGCAGCTTGCTCAGCTTGATCTTCTCTAGAATTTTTTTCCGCCGTTTGGCTTCAAGCCGCTGCTGTTCCTCGATACGCTCCAGACGGCATTCCTCAATTTCCTCGCTCGAGAGGTGACGGCGGATGGCGTCCAGGTCCTGCTTTGTCCCGTCGGAATAGGGCACGTTGAAACCGGCGGCGGCCTGGCGGTAGTTGGCCTCTTTGAGCATTGTCTCTTTTTTTCTTGTGGATGGGGTTACGTAGACCACGCCCAAGGGAACCACGAACCCCAGGATGTCGTTGCGGATAAAGTATTCGCCGATATAGCTGGGCTGTTTGGCGTCGGTTTGGATACAGCGGTCGGTCAGGTCGGCGGGCAGGTCCTGCAGGCCCAGCTTACGCTGGATTTTCTCCGCCTGCTCGAATTGCTTGCGCTGCAATTCGCTGCGGGTGCTGCGCTGGGCCTCTTCCCAATACTCGGGTGCGATATTTTTCTGCAGCCATGCCACGTCCTGGGGGGTCTTGAGAGAGTGCGGCACGCGGATAGAGCTGCCCATGAACTGGTAGCCGTGTTCTTTGAGCGTTTCCAGCTTTTCGCGGGTTGCCGGCGTAACATAGGTTACGCCCTCCGGATCGGTAAAGCCGAGCAGCCCGGCGTGCGACCCGCACATGCCCGTGTTGTCCGGATAGCTCTCCTCACAAGCTGCGCTGGCCTCCAGCAACTCGGCCGGAAGGTCTTTCAAGCCGAGTTTCTCGATTTTTTTCCTGGCCCTTGCGAGATTCTCCTTTGCCCGCCACTCAGTGATCTCGGCCTGGCTGCGCTCCCATTCCTCCAGGGGAATATTGGCCGCCAGCCATTTCGTGTTTTGCGGATCGTCGAGCGAGTACGGCACCTTGATCATCGACTCGACCCACTGGTAACCGTGCTGTTCCAGCAGTTCCTGTTTCTGTTCCGAGAACGGCGTGACCCAGGTAAAGGCGTCTTCGTCCGTAAAGGCCAGGATTCCACGGTAGGCGGCGCAAAGGCCCGTATAGAGATAAAATTGCTGCCCGGTTCTCCCGCAGCGGGCGAGGAAGTCCTGGGGGAGGTCTTTTACGCCCCGCAGATTTACTTCGATAATCGCCGAATAAACCCTGCCCTCCAGCTTGGGCATCTTGTTTTCTTCGAGCGAACGGTGGATTTCCTGGCGGGGCATTTCCTTTTTCAGCATCCACTTGCTTTTTACCGAACCGTCCGAATACGGGACTTCTATCTGGGTACTGGGATTGCTGAAACCGCACTCCACGAGCAGGTCGATCTTGAGGCGCGTGCCGGGCGTTAAATACACCTGGCCGTCGTGGTCGACAAAAGCGAGAATCCCACCCTTGAAACCGTACTTCAGAGCCTGGTCGGACCGGACTTCATCAAGACGGAAACTGCGCTTGAGCAATCCGGCCGGAGCCTGCCGCAGCTGCGTCTCGGCTTGTATTTTTCCGGTTGCCTCTTCAGCCATCGGCCGTAACCCGCCTCATTAATAAAAGTTGATCCAGAGAGTATCGAGTTCCTGCAATCCAGACGGCTTGAAAACTCATCTGAAATATTTAAAACAGTAGAAACCTATTTTCAAATACTCGTTATAGACTTTGATAAACTCCCGCTCACGGGTCCACCAGCGGTTGAGATCCACTTTGTCTTCTTCCAGCGGGATGCTGCAATAGCTGATCCTGATGCCGGCGTCGTCCAGGACCCGGTCATAGGTCATTTTAACTCTTCGCATGTGCAATGGAGAACTGACAACGATAACCGAATCGAAATCGTGCCGGCGGAGAGTATTCAGAGTGGCGTGGGCGTCTTGCCAGGTCGAGGTCACGTCGCGGTTGATCAGGATCGAAGCGGGCGAGAGCCCGTAGGCCGCCGCATCGGCCAGGATACTCTCCACCGGGTCGATTGCCTCGCCGAAATAGTAGGTGGTGTCGCTGACGTTGAAAATCAGGCACTCGGCGTAGCCCTGACGGTAAAGCTTGATGGCGTAGCGCCGTCGATTGTTCTGTCCGCTCACGGCCACGATCGCGCGGCTGGCCACGAGCTGATCGTCCACCACCAGCCAGCGGCCCATGGCATCCAGCCACCAGGCGTGACTCAACAAGATAAACCCCGCGAGCGCAAGCTGGAATCCCAGCACGACGAGGCAGCAGACAACCAGCCGGCGGATCATTTAATATTACTCCCGGTTGTAAGATACAGCGGCGGGGATTGAGCTGAAATCTCAGGAAAAAACCTGATCAACCGGCTTCCTTTTTCAGCTTTTCGGCCATTTTCCTGACCGACGGAGCCATCTCGTGGTCCGGGGCCATCCGCAGAAACCGTTCGAGATTTTCAGCCGCCTCGGCGGGCCTGCCGTTCATCTCGCAGACGAGACCGATATAGTAGAAAAACAGCGGCTCTTCGGGCTCCAGAGCCGCGGCACGGCGAAAAGTTTTCTCCGCCGACTCGTATCGTTCGAGCTGGCTATAGGTCTGTCCGAGTCGCAGTAAAACCTGGACGTCGTTTGAATCCACCGTGATAGCCCGCTCCAGCGCGGTGCGCGCCTGGAGCGGCATGCCCTTGTCCATGTAAATCGAACCGAGCAGGCGCAGGGCGTCTGTCATGCCGGGTTTGATTTCCAGCGCTTTATTGAGGGCCATGATCGCCTCGTTCAGCCGCCCCTCGAGCATATACGAACCGCCGATCCCGAACTGGGCGTAGTAGAACTGCGGGTCGAGTGAGAGGGTCTTGCGGAACGCCGCGCGTTTTTCGTTAAGGTCGTTCGCGGTGCGGCCGTAGAGGAAATTGAACATCGGCGAATCCGGGTTCTTATCGCGCATGGTGCTGTACATCTCCACCACTTCCTCGCCCCGGCCCACGCTGCGGAAAGCGTCCATGTAGCGCAGGTGAGCTTCCAGAAACCGGGGGTCGGTATCGATCGCGGCTTTCAGCTTGTCCAGAGCCCGGTCGAACTGCTCCCTCTCGGCCAGTTCCAGCCCCTCCTCGTAGAGGCCGATCGCCCGGCGGTTGGTGCTGTGAAGTTCTTTCCCGGCGGCGACAGCGTTCAGACCCGTCCAAACGGAGATGATAAGCGCAAAGAAGAAAGCTCGCGGCAAACTGTTAATCTCGATCCGGCGCATTGACATCCTCTGCCATGCGTTAATTCTGACACAAAACTATTAATTACAGTGTTCAATATTTTAATCATAATGCTTCAGGCAGGCAATAGCATCCCCCTGCTAGTAGTAATTGCTCAAATTGGACGGCGCAACGTGCCGAATCAATCAGTTTTTCTTTCCGGACGGACGCAAATCAGCCGCCGAGATCACGGATAACAGAGTTGATCTTCCGCCGCTGGTCCTCGATCACCGGCATTGCACCGCAGTTGTGGATAGTACCCCCGCGATTCACCGCCTCATCCAGCAGACCCAGCAGGTCCTCGCGTCCGGCTTCACGAGCCAGCCTGCGCGCCACGCCCAGCGCCTCGTAGTCCTGGATACCCTGCCTGATCATCTCCCAGCGCATCGAGTCCAGCGGACCGTCCGGGCCTGGCCAGACAAAGAACATGTCGCCGCTGGCCCAGGTGAACCGCGGCCTGTTCCAGACATCCTCGGGGTACAGGTTGATCGCCCAGCGCGAATAGCCATCGAACCCGTGGCGTGCCGCCAGCCAAGGCATCAGCCGGCTCTCGCGCAGGCTGCTGAACATAAACGTATTGGGATATCGGGGTCCGCAGGCGGTGTAGAACGACACGAACCTGTCGGGATCGGCTTTGAATTCCCTGACCACCGGCTCCAGTTCCGCCCAGCGGGCCGGATCGGTAAAATTCCCGATATGCAGCACCATTTCCTTGCCGCGGTTACGGTCATCGCCCGCGAAGCCGCCGGCCTGGCTGATCGGGAAATCGGGGACGGCCTCGTCCACCAGCCCGAAAATCATCCGCATGATCTCCTCCGGCTTCTCATCGAAGCCGAGGATGGAGATATCGTACCAGCCCCTGTGGATCAGGTGCTGCCTGAGCACCGGCAGGAACTTGCGCCAGCAGTCGTACCAGCGGGGGTCGCCGACATCCATCGTGATCGTGCGTGATTCGCCCGTGGTGGAGTCGAAATAGCGGATATGGGCGTCGGGGATGATCCAGGGTCCCATCACCAGCGAGTAGAGGTCGATCTTGCGGTTGATTCCGGCGTCCAGCATCAGGCCCACGTAGCGGTCGAAAATCCCGAAGTCCCAACTGAACTTATCCGCCTGGCCCAGCACGTATTCACCCGGGAATTTCCAGAGCACCATCTCATCGCTGCCCCAGCCGCGGACGCCGTGCCAGGGATCGTAGATGATATGGGTGGTAATCGATTTGAGCCCGTGGGCCGCCAGATTTTCAGCGTAGCGCTCCAGCAGCCGCCAGTGCTCCTCGCTCCAGAGTTCCACTCCGTGGGCCGCTGCAACCGGAGTGGGGTCCTGCCACATGAACAGGTCGAAAGTCCAGTCTTTGACCGGCGGAAGCCGGGCGGGCAGGACCTCGACACGCAGAGTGAACTCGGCGATCCGCTCTCTGGCGCGGCAGCCGACCCGGACAGTTCCGCGATAGATTCCCGGCGCAGCGTCGCGGGGCAGCTCCAGGGTGAGCCAGACCGGCTGGGCCTGGTTGGCGGAGACATCAATCGACCGGGTCTCCAGCAGGGGATCGGCGGCCCAGGACAGAGTTTCCACAACTGGCACGTACGCCCCGTAGCGGACTCGCCCGCACTCAGCAGGGATCGCGGCCACATCTCCTGTCAGGCTCCCGATCTCGGCGTGCAGCGAATCCAGATCGGTATTGGAGCGGACCGCGATCTGCGCGCTGAGTATCTCGCCGGCCAGCCCTTCCAGCTCGATCACCTTACCGGCGGTATCGGGGCGGTAGGCTGCGCGGGCCATGCGCACCTCGACCGGTACGGCCCAGGCCTCGTATGTGTGTCTCTTGCCGTGGAAATCCGGCGTCGGGCAGCAGGCGGCACCGAGTGTCACTGCAACCGCCGCAACGAGAGAAAGATACGATCGGGCCATCGCAAACTCCCCGCTGAAAGATGTATTCCAGCTAAGAATTTTCCTAAGTCTTATCCGGTGTGACCCGGGCTCTGGTGCAGAGTTCACCCCGGACGGTCCGTGGTCTCCAGGGGCATGTTTTAATTAGAGGTTGGTTCATAAGCCCTTCAATGGAAATTAGAGGTATTTCATTCGATTAACCAGCGGCTGATTGCTTGCCGCCCAGCTCGCGGATCACGTCGTTGACCACGGCGCGGGCCTGTTCCACATAGGGCATCAAGCCGCATGAATCGAACATTGCGGCCCGGTTGACCGCCCGCTCCAATTTCTCCACCAGGTCATCGCGCCCGGCTTTTTCAGCCAGCTCCATGGCCATGCCCAGCGCCTCGTAGTCCTGGATCCCCTGACGCATCACTTCCCAGCGCATCGAGTCCAGCGGGCCGTTCCGGCCGGGATAGACAAAGAACATGTCGCCGCTGGGCCACTTGTAGCGGGGCTGGTTCCAGATATCCTCGGGGTAGAAATTAACCGCCCAGCGCGTGTAGCCGTCGAACCCGAACTTCCAGGTGACCCAGCCGATAAATCTCGTTTCGCGAAGGTGGCTGAACAGGAACGTGTTAGGGTAGTGGGGCCAGCAGGCGGTGTACCAACTCACGTAACGCTCATCGGCCGCCATCTCTTTGACCAGCGGTTCGATATTCCGCCACCTGCGCTGGTCTCTGAGGTCGTCCATCGGGAAAACGATCTCATCGCCGGTCTTGTTTTCATCGCCGGGGTAGCCGCCGGAGGAAACGACCTTGAAATCGCGGGCGTGGGTTCCGATAAAACTGTAGATAATCTCCATGATCCGCTCGGGCTTCTCGTCGAACCCCAGCATGGCGATATCGAACCAGCCCTTATCCTCGAGATGTTTCCTGAGCACGGGCAGAAACGCGATCCAGATCTCTTCCCACTCCGGCTCGCCTACTTCCATCTCGACCACGCGCTGCTCGCCCACGGATAAGTCGAGGTATTGGATACTGGCGTCCAGCGTACCGCCGGGACCCTTGACCAGGGCGTACATGTCGATCTTGTCCTTGACCCCGGCCTCGATCATCAGGGCCACGTAGCGGTCGAAGATGCTGAAATCCCACTCGAATTTCCCGGCCTCGCCGGGCTTGAATTCGCCCGGATAGCTCCACTTCACCATCGAGGGGTAGGTCACGCCGGCCTGGCTGTGCCAGGGTTCCTCGACAATACTGGTCATGATCGAGTTCATCCCGTGAGCCGCGAAATTTTGCGCGTAGGCCTCCAGGATTTTCCAGTGCTGCTCGCTCCACAACTCCACGCCGTGGGTCCGTCCCACTCCGGCCGGGTCCTGCCAGATATTGAGATAAAATTTCCACTCCGGCGCGGGGGACAGCACCGCCGGCAGCACCTCGAGCCTGACCTCGAATTCCACGGCTCCGCCGGGCGAGGCTGTGGCCGTGAATGCGCCCTCGTACATGCCGGGAGCCGCATCGGCGGGCAGGGTTATCGTGATCCAGACAGGCTGAGCGAAGTTGGCCTTGACCTCCACCGATGAGACTTCCAGCAGGGGGTCGGCGGTCATGTTCATGGACTCGTCCACCGGCACGAACCCGCCGTAGCGCACCCGGACCGCCTCGCCGGGGATAGCCGCTCCGCCGGGGCCGGTCAGTGCGCCCATCGCACCGGTAAGTTTGTCGATATCCCTGTTGCTGCGGACCACAACCTGGCCGCTGACCACCTCCCCGGCCAGACCGGCCATTTCCAGGGTTCTGTTGTCCGGCTCACGGGTGAAACTGCCGCGGTAAACCCGGACCTCGATCGGGGCCGCCCAGCCCGTGAGAGTTGCTTTCCCGCTCTGCCCGCCAGGAGGAGCGCAGGAAACCAGGGCAATAAGGACCAAAAAGAAAAAAGTCAGTGCGCGGGACATGGCAGCTCCATTCGAGTCGAGTGATATTCCGAACCAGAATTGCCGAGAGAAAGCAGGGACAGGTTTGACCACCGGGACTCTCAGCGATGCTGTCTGCCCCAATATGTACCGCCCACAGAGATTTGGCAAGCCGCCAACGGTCGCCGGCCAAGGTGCCGCCGAAAAAGATTGACACCCCACCCGCAGGCGGTTCATAATACCCTAAAAGACTCTAATCAAACCATTATTCCGCCAGCCGGGGAGTTATGCGATGAAAGTTTATCTCGTCAGACACGGCCGGGCAGTGTCCCCGCAAGCTGATGCAGCCAAGCCCCTCAGCGATGAGGGCCGCAGTGAAATCGAACATGTCGCCCGTACGCTGAAAAATATGAACATCTCCGTATCCGCTGTTTACCACAGCGGGAAACTGAGGGCCGAGGAAAGCGCGATGATCCTGGCAGCCGCCCTGGAAGCGGGCAGCGCCAAACAGACATCGGGGCTGGCGCCAAACGACGAGCCGGAGGAATCGCTGGGGCTGATCGAGGCCAGCGAAGGGGATATCATGCTGGTGGCCCACCTTCCCCTGCTTGACCGTCTCCTGCGCGTACTGGTCAACCCGGAGAAGGACGAGGGGCTGCCGGAGTTCGGGGCCGGGACCATGGTGGCCGTGGAGCAGGTCGGCGACAGCTGGCAGATTTTCCGCGCCCTGGGTCCGCACATGATCTGGTAAAGCAGGTTATAAGCAAAACTGATATCCGGCAAAACCCGCCGTCCGGCGGGTTTTGTTTGCATGGGAGGAACATTCTAACTTCCGCTCCGACTACTTTTGCCTTATATTGCTCACCCCCGACAAAGCAAAAACACTCTAAACGAAGACCAGGAGTCAGCAGGTGAAACTGATCCGGAAAGCGGACCCGCGCGATGTCCAGAAGATCGCGCTGGGAGCCGACGAGTATGTCGACAGGCTCTACGGCTGTTTCAGATTTGACAACTCCCGGGCCGACGGATTCCAGCCAGAGCGCGAACTGGAGCTGATCATGCGCGGAGGAGTCTTTCACAAAGTCACTGTCCCGGAGGAGTTGAAAATTCCTCTCGAGGCCGGCAAAGCGGTCAACAACGACAGCTTCTACATCGAACCAATCGGCGCCAACCTGGATTCGATGATGCTGCTAACCATGCGCGCGGGCTGGAACCAGGTGGAACAGGACCTGCAGCGGATTGTGGACCTGGACCCGCAGGGCAATTTCGTGGCGAGTTTCCGCACTGCCGACCACGATATCCCGGTCAGCACGGCCAGTGTCGCCCCTGTCGGCAGCCGCAACACTTGGATCGGCATGATCCTGGTCCACCCCGAGCTGCGCCGCCAAGGTATCGCCAACGCGATGATGCAGCACTGTGTCAACTACGCTATCGAGCAGGGGAAAGTAATCAACGGGCTGGACGCCACTCCGATGGGCAATACGGTCTACGGCGCTGTGGGTTATACGGACAGCTTCAGGATCTGGCGCTCGTGGTTCGACCCCTCGCAGTTCAACCAGAGTTCGTTCGACCAGACCCGGATCAGTCGTGTCAGCGCCGCTGATCTCGACGAGCTGATCCGCTACGACAGCACCCGCTGGCTGGCACGCGAGAATATTATCCGCGCCCTGTTCACCGACAGCGCCGAGGAAGCCTACCTCTCGCGCAACGGAAACGGCGAGATCGAGGGCTATCTGTTCGCCCGTCCGGGTCGGCTGCGCTACTTTATCGGCCCGTTCGTAGCCGACGACGATCCCACCGCGCGCGGCCTGCTGACCTGCGTCTGCCACAGCCTTTCCGCCCGGGGAATCACTGAATCCTTTATCGACACACCCGAAAGCAAGTTCAATCACCCAGGCGTCTACGACAAAAGCGTTTTCGACCAGCAGCAGAAACCCTCGGACCATAAACTTATCGCCAAGCTGACCCCCGTGCGCGATTTTACCCGTATGTACCAGGCTGTCGATGAACGCAAGGCCGAGAATCTGGTCGGGGAATTCATCGATAAGGAAAAACTCGACCCGGAAAACCGCCGCGTGGTTGAGTTCAGCCAGGCGATGTACGATTCGGTGGCCAATTACACCGAAACGATGGGGTTCATGGAGTACGAGGAGAAGGTCCTTCAGCATTACCACTGGGGAACCACAGGGCCGGAAAAAGGATAAGGACTTTTTGATTTATCAGAGAGGAAAAAACGGGCGGGCCGGCACGGTAATTGCTTTTCGCCAGATGGGATGCATTATCTTAAGTCATAGCGGTTCAGGCAATTACCGTGCCGGCCCGCCGTCGGCTGTGCCTGTAATTTAACGCTGCCGATAATATCCGAAACCGTACATAAGCACGAAAGGCGGCCCTCGATGGGCCGCCTTTCGTGTCTGGTAGTGCCGTTTCTGTAATTAATACTTCACCAGCTCATCCACCTGCACGGTGCGTTCCCACTCGATACTGCGGCGGGCGGCGATCCCTACGATGATACTCATCGCTCCGGCGCGCGTCCCGGCTGTCTGCTCCATCGGGTCGTCGGTGCCGCGGAAAATCATGTTCTGCATCTTGTCGTCGGCGCCCCAGTGGCCGCCCTTGCCCGCCGTGTGTTCCTCGGTCTCGCTGAGCGAAAACGCGCGGCTTTCGCTGAACAGAGGAGAGATCCTGAAATCCGACAGCGCTTTCTGCTCCCAGGGCTGGCTGTGGTAGACTCGCACATCCAGGCGGCCGTTGGTGCAGTTGAACCCCACCTGGTAACCCTCGTAGGGCATGAAACAGTTGAGCGAGTAAGTAAGCAGGATATCGTTGTGGTAGCGGATATTGGCGCTCATCGTGTCCCAGATGTTGATTTCTTCGCGGAACAGGCAGGCGTCGCGAATGTACCCGTCGTATTTCTCGTTATCCACATAAAGCCGCATCGCTTCTTCGCTTCTGGTAATATCCCAGTAGAAATCACATTTCTGCTGGTGCGGGCATGTCCGGCAGTTTTTGCCACGGAACGGGCTGTTCCAGCCGTACTTGCGGAGGTCGCCCTGGGCGGTGACCTCCATCGGCTCGGCGCCCAGCCACCAGTTCAGCAGATCGAAATGGTGAGTTGCCTTATGCACCCACAGCGAGCCGCCGTACTGCTTGAACCCGTGCCAGCGACGGAAATACGAGGCTCCGTGGGATGTGTTGAGGAAATAATTATAGTCGACTGAGGTTACGATCCCCAGTTCACCGGAGTTGAGTATTTCCTTGATTTTCTCGGCCTCGGGATTGTAGCGGTAGTTGAACGTCACCCGCACGTGCTTGCCGGTGCGCTTTTCTGTATCGACAATCTCCTGGCACATCTGCTCGTCCGTGGCCATCGGCTTCTCGGTGATCACGTCGCAGCCCAGTTCCATCGCACGGCAGATATACTTGGCGTGGAAACAGTCGGTAGTGGTCACAATCACCGTGTCGGGTTTTGTCTCGCGGATCATCTTGTCGAACCCGGTATCCAGATACACCGGGACATCGATTCCCATGTGGCGCTTAGCGTTTGCAAGACGGCCGGGATTGCGGTCGCACAGGCCGACAAACTCCACGATATCGCCATAGTTCTGCACCAGGCGACGGCCCCACATGTTGATTCCGCGGGTTCCCGTGCCCACCAGGCAGTATTTTTTTGCCTTCCCGCTCGGTGCGAAACGGAACGGACCGCGGCCCATTACCATCGGGGCGATAATTGCGGCGTTGGCCGAGGTGGCGAGAAATTTACGGCGATCCATTGTTTTCTGCTGGTCCGGCATGGTTTCCCTCCTAAGTAGAGATGGAGTAAACTGAACTTGTTGGATCTCGAGGAGTGATATTCCGTGGTATCCGCCTGCCGCTCCAGGTGGATAAGTTGACCTTGTCTTTGCAATCTATGCGTGGCAAACGGAAGTGGCAAGCTGTTTGTTGATGGTAAGTTACAACGGGTAGATTGTGCGTGCCGTCTCAGGGTGACTTGATTTCCTCGGTGTCGATCTCGTACTTCTTGATCCTGTACTGGAGAGTTTTGTAGCTGATTCCCAGCAACCTGGCCGCAGCCACGGCTCGGCTGCCGGATCTCCCTGGCGATTTCCGGTGTGGCGAACGCATCCTGCGGCTGGGATGGAGACCGGTCCGGGACAATCCCCCTGTCCTTGAGTTGGTTGTCGATATGCAGGATCGCCTCGTTGATCTGGCGGTTGAGTTCCACCAGCTTGTCGACAACCTTGTGCTGCTGACGGTTATAGATCAGGAACTGGGTTGTGCTGACCGCCGCCAGCAGCAGCGTGAACATGATTGTCAACTGGGCGCGGACACCGAATATGATTCTCTTCTCAGGCTTTGGCAGTCTGGTTTCATTCGTTTCAGGGGATTTCGATACCGATAAAATGAGTGGTGCCGTCGCGCAAAACCATGAACAGCGACGCGCTGCCCGGTTCGATATCCTCCAGCAGGTCCTGGACCTCCTGGACGCTGTTCACCGGCGTGCGGTCGATAGAAAGCAGCACATCGCCAGCCCGGATTCCCCGCATTGCGGCCAGGCCTCCCTCGCTGACCCGCTCGACAAACACTCCCCGCCGGTTTTGAATCTCCAGCACGTCGAAGTCGTGTTCGTTCAGTTCGCGAAGCTGGAGACCCAGCGTGGGGGTCCGTTTCACCTGCGGTTTTGCCGCTGCCGCGATAGCGCGGGAGCTGCCGGAGATCTCCTTGCTGCCCAGCCGGACACGGCGCAACAGGCGATTGCCGTCGCGGAAAACAGTCACCTCTATCTCATCGCCCGGCCGGTACTTGGCGATTGTTTCCTGCAACTGATGGCTGAACCGGATTAGCTGCCCCTCGACCTCCAGGATCACGTCGCCGCGACGGACTCCTCCCAGTTCGGCCGGGGAACCACTGGAGGGCGAGAAATCCTCGATCAGCACTCCCTGCGGGTTCTTCAGCCCCAGGGCGCGCGCCCGCACAGGGTCAAGCCCCTGGATCACTACTCCCAGCACGGGCCTGATCACCCGGCCGTATGCGATCAGGTCCTCCATCACCCTGCGCGCCAGGTTGACCGGAATAGCGAACCCGTAGCCCTGATACAGTCCTGTCTTGCTGGCGAGCGCCGTGTTGATCCCGATCAGGTCGCCCTGGAGGCTTACCAGCGCACCGCCGGAGTTGCCGGGGTTGATCACCGCATCGGTCTGGATGAAACTCTCGATCGACTGGTCCACGTTGCCCTGAATATTCTGCGGGTCCCCGCTGAGGATGTCAATCTTGCGGCTCTTGGCGCTGATTATCCCGGCGGTGACCGAAATCCCCAGCTCCATCGGGTTACCGATCGCCAGCACCCACGCGCCGATATTGCAGGAATCGCTGTCGCCGAACGAGATCGCCGGCAGCCGGGTGCCCGGCTCCAGGTCCTTCACTTTCAGCACAGCCAGGTCCGTGGTATGGTCCGTGCCCACCACCTCCGCCTCGTAAGTGCGCCCGTCCAGCAGCATGATCTGGATATCCTCGGCCCGGGTGATCACGTGGTTGTTGGTCAGCAGGTACCCGTCGCCGGTCACTATCACCCCGCTGCCCATGTTGATCACCCTGTCGCGGCCCGACTCCGCCCGTCGCCTGGGCCGTGAACTGGAGATACTGACCACCGAGGGAGTTACTTTCGAGGCTGTTTCCTGGAACGCAGCGTTGAGGCTCATCGCCGCCTGCATCGCCCCGGACAACCCGCCGTCCTGGGCGAAAGCGGCCGGAACGGAGATCACCAGCACTATAATAGCCGCGGCTAACCGCCCCATGACATCATTCCGTAAGATTCCGCTCATGACAACCTCTCGTATGCGGTGAGGACTGCGCTCTATCTCGGGGAAAAACAAAAGCCGTGGCCGGACGGGGCGGCCGTGACCCGCCAATCTTTCAAGCCCGGCGGCTGACAGGTGCTCCGGCTGCCGGGACTTTCGCTGTCCATGCCGGTGGCATAAAGACAATATACCCTAGATGGGGCGTCGTTTTCAAGCAATGGCCGCATCGAGGACAGCGGGGTTGACCGGAC
>VRUH01000026.1:35924-50045 GCA_019456185.1 Candidatus Glassbacteria bacterium
AGGCGTGCCCAGGCTAATTTTATCCACATGGCATAATCAGCAGGGAGGAAGGGGAATTAACGGACGATTGCTCAAAACTCACGCAGCCTGCATCGGTTTAATCACTCTGCTGCTCGCCGCGCCCCCCTCAGCCGGACAGGGGACAGCGGATACGAGCGGTATCAGGGCCGCTGCTGCTGAACTCTATGCCCGCGCGAAACTGCTTGGCGCCCGATCGGACTCGCTCAAAAAGGCGGCGGACCTTCTAAAGACCAGGGCGGACAGTATCCTGCTGGCCAGCGGTCTGGCAGCGCCGCCGGAGCCTGACCACTGGAGCGGGAGTTTCGGGCTGGGCTACACCCTCAACCGGGGCAACTCGGAACAGACATCCCTGGTCAGCACGTTCGACGCCGAGCGGGATGGCGACAAGACCCGGTTTATCTCGCACAACTCTGTCACCAATACGACCAGCGAGGGCGGCGAAAAAACCAACAAAGGCGCGTTCAAGAACAAGTTCGAACTGGAACGGAGCGAGTGGTTTTTCTTTTTCGCGGTCCTGGACGCCGACTACAACCGTCAGGCCGGCGTTAACCTGCGGCTGTCCCCTGGAGCCGGAGTCGGTATTTCCGCGGTGGACAGCAAACGGCTGAGAGTGGACTTCAATTTCGGAGCCAACCCGGTGACCGAGTTCCTGCGCGACCAGCCCAGCCGCACCAAGGGCCATTACCTGGCCAGCGAGGCGCTGGCGCTGACGCTCAACGGCCGTACCCGGCTCACCCAGAATGTCACCTGGAAACCCCGGTTCGGCAAGACGGAGGACTACCTGCTCAACTTCGGGATTACCCTGGTCAGCCAACTCACCAGCAGTTTCGACCTTAAAATGACGCTCGAGGGCCGCTACGACAGCCGTCCGCCCGTGCGTACGCCCGCTGTCAAACGCCAGGACTGGATGTTTTTCACCTCGGTTTCCTATAACTTCTGGTAATTCCGTACCCCTGTCAGCCGGTTTCGTCTTTGCTCCGCGCCGGGGGCCGTTTTATATATTCTGTAGACACGCAGCCTCAAGTTGTATTATCAGTCGCTTACCCTTGAATTCAGGTCAACCTGTATGGCCGACAAAGATACGGCAAAAAAAGTTGATGAGCTGAGGGAACGGATCCGCGAGCTGGATTACCACTACTACGTGCTGGACAACCCGCTGGCCGAGGATACCGAGTACGACTCGCTTTACGCCGAACTTCGCGCACTGGAGGACGCCCACCCGGACCTCCGCTCCCCCGACAGTCCCACCCGGCGGATCGGCGGGCAGGTCCTGGAGGGATTCAGCGCGGTGGCCCATACGGAGCCGATGTTGAGTCTGAACAACAGTTACAGCGAGGACGAGCTGCTGGCGTTCGACCAGCGGGTGGCGCGCGGATTGGACAGCGACGGGCCGTTCGAGTACGTGGCCGAACTCAAGCTCGATGGCCTGGGGGTGAGCCTGCGCTACGAAAACGGCGAATTCGTGCGCGGAGCCACCCGCGGCGACGGTAAAACCGGCGAGGACGTGACCCGAAATTTGCGGACTGTCCGCGCTCTGCCGCTTAAACTTCGCCCAGAGGGAGCTGGCCGGTCACCGGCGCCGGTGCTGGAGGTGCGCGGCGAGGTCCACATGACCCGCTCCGGTCTCGAACTGGCCAACAGGCAGCGCGAGCAGGACGGAGAGCCCCCGTTCGCCAATCCGCGCAACGCCGCCGCCGGCAGCCTTCGCCTGCTCGACTCGACGATCACCGCCGGCCGGCCCCTGCGGATTTTCTGCTACCAGCTCCTCGGCGCCGGCCACAGCGGGCCTCTGGAAGATTTAGTCGATCACTCCCAGGTACTCGAATACCTCAAGAAAATCGGATTCCCAGTCAACCCGCACTGGCGCAAATGCCTCGGGATAAATGAGGTTCTGAAATTCTGCCGCGACTGGGCCACAAAACGCACAAAGCTGGACTACAATACCGACGGGGTAGTGATCAAGCTAAATAAGCTCTCAGACCGCAGGGCACTGGGCACCACGGCAAAATTTCCGCGCTGGGCGATGGCTTACAAGTTCGCCGCCGAGTGGGCGCGCACACGGGTGAAATCGATAGAAATCCAGGTGGGCCGCACCGGCGCGCTGACTCCCACGGCCAACCTGGAACCGGTGCAACTGGCCGGGACCACTGTATCGCGCGCCAGCCTGCACAACGAGGAAGAAATCGAGCGCAAGGATATCCGCCAGGGAGACTGGGTCCGGATCGAGAAGGGCGGGGATATTATTCCCAAAGTAGTGGAAGTGGATTTTGATGCACGGGACGAACACTGTAAAAATTTCGAGATGCCGTCCACCTGCCCGGTCTGCGGCGCGCTGGCCGACAAACCGGAGGGCGAGGTGATCCGGCGCTGCACCAACGCATCCTGCCCCGCCCAGGTGCGCGAGCGACTGATCCATTTCGCCTCGCGCAACGCGATGGATATCCAGGGCCTGGGCCCGGCGGTGGTCGATGCGCTGGTGGAAAGTGAGCTGGTCCACACTGCTGCCGACCTGTACAGGCTCGAGCTGGAGTCAGTGGCGGAACTGGAGCGGATGGGCGAGAAAAGCGCGGCCAATCTGCTGGCTGAGATCGAGCAGTCAAAGGGGCGGGGCGCGGACAGACTGCTCTTCGGCCTGGGCGTGCGGTTTGTCGGCCAGATCGCCGCCGAGCTGATTATCAGCCGCTACGGCAACATTCTCGCGCTGGAGGGAGCAGGCTCCGAGGAGCTGGAGGCTATCGACGGGATCGGGCCGGTGATCGCCCGTTCGCTGGCGGCGTTCATGGACGGGAAGGAGAACCGGGAGCTGATCGACAAACTGGCGGCCGCGGGCGTGGACCTCGGCGGCGAGTCGGCGACGGTTGAAGTCCCTTCCGAGAGCAATCCGTTCAACGGTAAGAAATTCGTGCTGACCGGCGCGCTCGAGAATTTCTCCCGGGACAAGGCAGCCGCCGAGATCAAACGCCGGGGCGGCAAGCTCAGCGGCTCGGTGAGCGGTAAAACCGATTACGTGCTCTACGGCTCGGAGCCGGGCAGTAAGCTGGCCAGGGCGCGCGAGCTGGGCGTGGAGACAATCGACGAGGCCACGTTTCTCGAATGGCTGAAACAATAAGCAGGTGGAATTTTGGCGGAAATTATCGGCATTGTTTTCGATTTCGACGACACCCTGGCCCCGGACACCACCAGCGCGTTCCTGGCCCACTGGGGCGTGGACCCCGACGAGTTCTGGACCGGGAGTGTCAACCCTCTGCTCGCCGAGGGCTGGGACCCGATCCCGGCCTACCTCTACCGGATGATCGAGCTTTCGCGCCGGCGGCCGCCGGGGGAGAGGATTACGGATCAGAAACTCCGGGAATTCGGCCGCAAGGTACGTTTCCAGCCCGGTGCCACAGCCATCTTCGACAAGCTGATCCAATCCATCTCCGAGTCGTATCCCGATACCGCGCTCGAATTCTACGTGGTCTCCTCCGGCATCCGCAGGATTATCGCCAATACGAAAATCAGTAAAAGATTCCACCGGATCTGGGCGTCGGATTTTCACTGCCACCCCGACACCGGCGAGATCGTGTTCCCGCGCAACGTGGTATCTTTCACCGACAAGACCCGGTTCCTGTTCCAGATCAGCAAGGGGTTCGCCGGCCCCGAGTACGACTCCCGGCCGTTCGAGGTCAACCGCCGGGTAAGCCGGGAAAGCCTGAGGGTTCCGTTCAGCCGGATGGTGTACGTGGGCGACGGTTACACCGACGTACCGTGTTTCGCGCTGATCCGCAAAGGCGGCGGCGTGGCGCTCGGGGTCTACGACCCTGGCCGGCGCGAGAAATGGCGGCGCGCCTGGGGCTTTGTCGAGGATGAGCGCGTATCGAACCTGGTCCCGGCCGACTACTCCAAGGGCGGCGCCCTGGAGCACTCGCTGATCATGGCGGTCGACAGGATTGCAGGGGATATCAGGCGGGAGGGGCGGGGGTGAGCCAGGTAAATATTACCGTGCTTAATCCTTTAGCTTTTTATTGACCCGCTCCAAAAACGCGGCGGTTGCTTTTGTTTTCGAGTGGTCATCGCCCAGGAACTGGCGGAGGATTCTCAGCGCCCGCTCGTAGTGCTCTTTTGCCTTTTCAAGTTTACCCATATTTTCAAGCAATTCCCCAAGGTTGTGAAGAACCGTAGCAACCTCAGGATGGTCCGGGCTGTAGGCTGCCTCGGCAATCCGTAAGGCTTGCTCGTAGTAATCTTGCGCACCCACATAATCGCTCATTTTTTCGAGCACAATGGCGAGATTGTTCAGCCGGGTAGCCATTGAAGGGTGCTTAGGGCCGAGTGTGGTTTCGCAAATTCGTAGCGCCCGCTCGTAGTGCTCTTTCGCAGCGGCATAGTCGCCCATGGCTCCAAGCACGGCGCCGAGGTTGCTGACTCCTATTGCAACAGCAGGATGGTCCGGGCCATAGGCTGCTTCGTCAATCCGTAACGCCCGCTCGTAGTGTTCTTTCGCAGCGGTATAATCGCCCATCTCTCGATGTACATCACCGAGGTTGTTGACGTCTATTGCAACAGTAGGATGGTCCGGGCCGTAAGCGGCCTCGTGAATCCGTAGCGCCCACTCGTAGTGCTCTTTCGCACCCGTCAGATCGCCCGTATCTTGAAGCACTATGCCGAGGTTGCTGACACCAGTTGCAACATCAGGATGGTCCGGGCCATAGACATTCACATGTATCTTTAGCGCTCGCTCGTAGTGCTCTTTCGCTCCCACCAGATCACCCATGGCCCTAAGCACACCGCCAAGGTTGCCTACCCGTATTCCGACGTTTGGATTATCCGGGCCGTAGATTACCTCGTCAATCCGCAGTGCCCGCTCGTAGTGCTCTTTCGCAGCGGGATAATCGCCCATTTCTTTAAGCACTACACCGAGGTTGTTAGCAAATATTGCAACCTTTTCATGATCCTGCCCAAGCTCATTTTCCGCAAGTTGGAGCGCTTTTTGATGCGCGGCAAGCGCCTGTTTGTAAACCGCCTGCCTGTGCAAGTGGCAACCGATTTTATCGTATAATCTTGCGGCCTGCTCAAGTGACACTTGCAGCCGCCCGGCTTGCGCGGCGGCGGCCTGGGCGTGGGGCCGCAGGGCGGAACTCGCCGCCCAGGTGTCGGGATCATTCCACTCAAATGGGAAGATTTCATCCATCAGCGTACAAACCCTGCCGGCCCAGGCGGTGCGCTCATCCCCGGAAAGCCGCTCCCGCACCACCTCCTGCACCAGCCGGTGGAGACTGAGCAAATTGTCCTGCCGCTCCAGAAGGGAGTATTTTTTGAGGGCGGCAACAGCTTTGTCCAATTCAAGTTCTTTACCCGCGGCTTTCTGAAGCGCGGCGGGCAGGTGCTCTGCACCCTGCTTAACAATATCCACCAGCGAAATATTGTCCGGATCCAGGAACGCGCAGAGGTTGAGCAGTTCAACCGCCGCCGGGGATTCTTCTTTTACTTTGCTGAAAGAAATCTCCCAGGTGGTTCTTACAGTCTCGCCGTAGTCGCCGCAGCCGGGAGGGTGACCCAGCAAAGTCTCACACTGCTCGCGGAACAGCTTATGATACCCGGCTAGGGACTGGCCGGTGGCTTCCATGTACGAGCCTGCCTGCTCCAGGGCCAGGGGCAGGCAGCCCAGTTCCTCGGCTAATGCGGCTGCGGCTTTTTTATCTTTCTGCTTTGTACGATCCAGCAGGAATTTTACCGCTTTTTCCGGCGCCAGGATTTCCACTTTCAGCGGCTTGGCGGTCCCGCCCCAGGTTGCGTTACGCGAGGTGATAATAGTATGGCCGGAACCTGAATTCGGTATGTACTCTTTTACCTCACCCGGTCCCCCGGCATTGTCCAGCACCAGCAGCCACTCGCCGTTGCTGTTGAGCCAGTCCCTTGTTGCGTCTACGCGCTCCGCGAGCTTGGCATCCGCTTCGGCTATCAGGCCAAGCTTAACCGCCAGTTCTCCGTAGTCGGTCGCCAGGGTGGTCGGTTCCTCGGCCCGTACCCACCAGACAACTTCGTAGCTGTCGCGGTGGGTGTGGCAGAATTCCGAGGCTAACTGGGTTTTGCCTACCCCACCCAGGCCATGGACCGCCCGGGGCTGGGTCAGGGCGGTCGGTTCGCCGGAAGTGAGGGATTCGCTCAGGCTGGCAAGTAAACCCTCGCGGCCGGTGAAATAGGGGTTTCGGGGGTGGGAGACGTTCCAGATCGGTTTTCTATCTTCTTCTACCGATACTTTCCGCTCTGGTTGGTCTGTTTCGCTTGTTGTTCCAGGAGGTTGTTTTTCTTTCGGTGAAGCAATTGGTTTTCTTCTAATAAATTTCAATATAATTCCAGCAATCACGGCTGCAATAATCGCTGTCGCAAGCTGATTACCATTTATCCATTTCAGTGCATCAGAACAAGTTTCAATTAGGCCATTGCTAATTTTATTGCTTACCATGAAGTCAAGTAATACACCCCAGCCAATTGCAAGTACGCAAAGTACAATAATTGATGTTCTCTTTTTGGGCATCTTGAGGTATCAGCTTTCAAGGAGTTTTAGACTTGCCAATGATTGACACTCATCAATAATAGCATTATGCAATATTGTTATCAACGCAAAAAGGCGCGGGCAACATGCCCGCGCCTTTTCAATCCCAAATCTGTCATCAACTCCTAATTATACGTCGGCAGGAACGAGTACTTGTCCGCATAATACAGCATCTGCTCGGTGAAATCCTCCGGGTACTCCACGCGCACGTCCACGATCTCGCCGCCGCGCTCCACAGGCACCAGGCGGGGGTTGATAAACCCGCTGTAGGGTGCGATCCCCAGTTTTTTATACCGCTCCACCACCTGCGCCCGCAATGCTTCGTCCACTTTGACCCCGTAGGTTTCCACCAGGGCCTTGCCCGCCTCGTAGTCGCCCTGGCTCTTGATCCGCTGGATTTCGCGCAGGAGCCGGCCGAACAGCTCGCGGAGGCGCCCGTAGTCGTTGACCACGAAATAGGTCTTGCCCTCGCGCTCCACCCGCTCGATGACGTTGTCCGCCCTGCCCTGCTCCCAGGCCCAGAGCGCCACCAGCTGACGGTTGCGCATGTGGGCCTCCTCGAGTTCCTCGCCGGGCTCGATCCGCCGCAGCTGACGGATCAGGCCGTTGGTGATATAGCCATCGTAAGCCACTTTGCCGATATCGGTTGTGGGCGCCACTCCGATCTCCACCAGCTTGGGGTCGGGCAGGTAGTAGAGCGCCACCAGGTCGGCGCGGGCCTCTTCGAGAGTGGCGGCGTAGTTTTTCAGCGTCTCCCTGGGTGTCCCCACTCCCGGCTCGATCCGCCCCGAGGCGTGTCCGATCACCTCGTGCATGTCGGTGTGGAGGTTATCGGCCAGCACGCCATGCTGCTTGATCAGCGCCCTGGTCTCGTCCCTCAGGTAGAACTCCTCCACTTCGCCGCTGGACTTGCCGGCCTCGTTGAATGAGTTGACGATATTGCCCAGGGTGACCGATTTGGACCCGTGATTGGCGCGGATCCAGTTGGCGTTGGGCAGGTTGATCCCGATCGGGCTGGAGGGACTGACCGCCCCGGCTCCGACCACGGTGTTGACCACCCGGGCCGAGATGCCGCTGACATCGGGTTTCTTGTGCTCTTCGATCAGCGGGCTGTTGTCCTCGAACCACTGGACCTCCTCGGCGATAGCGTCAATCCGGCGGGTGGCCTCGAAATCGGTGAGCTGCACCACCGACTCGAAGGTCGCCCGGTAGCCCATCGCATCGCCGTAGGTCTCGATAAAGCCGTTGATCACGTCCAGCACGCCGCTGGTATCCCGGACCCAGATGATATTGTACTCGTCGAAGGTGCGCAGGTCGCCGGTGCGGTAGTACTCAACCAGTTTCTCGAATGCGGCTTTCTGCGTCTCGTTTTCAGCCACACCCGCCGCCCTCTCCAGCCAGAACACTATCCGCTCGATCGCCGCGCCGTACATTCCGCCCACCCTCCACGTCCGCTCGACCAGCTTGCCGTCCTCTTTCACCAGCTTGCTGTTCAATCCATAGCTGATCGGCGTCGGGTCGTCCCTGTCGATCATCTTCTCGTAGAATGCTTCCGCCTCTGCCTGGGTCACGTTCTCGTAGAAATTGTTGGCGCTGCCGGCAACCAGGTCGGCGGCGGGGGAAAGGTTCACGCCCTTGGGGTCTACCGCCGGATCGAATATCAGCGGGGCGAGCCGGGCCACCAGCGCCTCCACCGACGCATCATGCTCCAGCGGGAACTTTGCCGCATCCGACCCCGAGGCCAGTTCAGCGAAGTATTCCCTGCTGAATCCGGGTTCGAACTTGCCGGAACTGTAATGGTGGTGCACTCCGCTGGAGAACCAGATCCGCTTGAGATAGACCACGAACGCGTCCCACAGCTCCCCGCTGCGCCGGCCGCTGTAAGTGCGGTAGATGTTTTCCAGCGTGCGCCGGATACAGAGGTTGTGCTTGTAGTTCTGGTCGAAAGTGATTTCCCGGCCGCTGAGCGCTGCCTCGTAGAGGTAGTAGGCCAGTGTCTTCTGCTTGATATCGAGCTGGTCGAATCCGGTAACCCGGTAGCGCAGGATCCGCAGGTCGGCGAACTGCTCGGTGACGTACTGGAATTTTTCGCATGCTTCTTCCCCGGCGGCGTCTTCCTGCTTTGCCGTGGGTCCTCCGCAGGAGGCCGGCAGCACGGGGAGCACGATTAACGCGCCCAGCAACAGTTTGATCAAAGTGTGCTCCTTAGTAACAGTGTTGAAAGCTTTACTTGAACGATGGGATAAACTATTATTCCTTCACCCGATTAGCAAACTATTAGCTGCGAGTTTCCAACGATCACTGTCCCCCCAACTGAGGGAGTACGCGATGCGCAGATTACTGCTGGCCGTCCTCACCCTTTGCCTCGTCGCCGGTACAGCCGCGGCCCATGTTTACCTGAAAGGTGTCGATACCGAGCCGTTCGTGCCCGGCGCTGACTACGACAGTTCGATCCCCACCCTCCGGGACGTTGCCGGCCACACCTGGGGCGAGCGGATCACCACTCACGGCGAGACGGAGATGTACCTCAAAGCCCTCGCCGAATCGAGCCCGCGGGCGCAGCTTGTCCATTTCGGCGAGACCTGGGAAGGACGCAGGCTGTATTACCTGGTAATCGCCACCGAAGAGCGGCTGGCGGGACTCGAGAATATCAAGTCCGAACTGAGGGAGCTGGCGCAGCCCCTCTCTCTCTCTGCCGCAAGACGCAAAGAGCTTACGGCAAAATTACCGGCGGTGGTCTGGCTGGCCTACACGATCCACGGCAACGAGCCCTCGGGTACCGACGCCGGTCTCTGGACCGCCCGCCATCTGCTGGCCTCGCGGGGCGATCAGCTCGTGGAACGGATATTCGAGGAATGTATCGTGGTGATCGATCCGCTGCAGAACCCCGACGGCCGCGACCGGTTTGTCAACTATTTCCGCCAGACCACCGGCCGCTGGCCCGATTCCGACCCCGTCAGCGCGGAACGCCGCGAGGCCTGGCCCGGCGGACGGACCAACCACTACCTGTTCGACATGAACCGCGACTGGTTCCCGATGACCCAGCTCGAAAGCCGGGCCAGGGTGGCGGCCTACCTCGAATGGAGGCCGCATGTGTTTATCGACCTGCACGAGATGGGCAGCAACAACACCTATTATTTCCCGCCCACCATGCCCCCCACTAACCGCGAGCTGACCGACAGGCAGGTCAACTGGTACGAGGAATTCGGCAGGAACAACGCCGAGTGGTTCGACAGGTTCGGTTTCCGCTACTACACGCGCGAGAGTTTCGACGCCTACTACCCCGGCTACGGCTGCACCTGGCCGTCGCTGAACGGCTCCATCGGCATGACCTACGAGCAGGCCACCAGCCGCGGGCTGGTGGCGGAGAAAGACAACGAAACCCTGATGCCCTATCGCGAGACAGTGCGCCACCACGCTATCGCCTCGCTGGCCACCGCCGATTTAGCCTCACGCAACCGGGCCCGCCTGCTGGAAGATTTCGCCGGTATCCGTACTCCGCCCTCAACGATTCCCGCCCGCCGCGCATACCTGATCCCGCCGGGACCCGACCCGTCGCGCTCCCGCAAGCTGGCCGGCTTGCTGATCCGTCAGGGCCTGCGAGTGGGCCGCCTGACCGGCAGCGTCCAGCTCGGGGGCCTTCGCGCAGCCGACGGCGGCTCCGCCGGGCGGCAGACATTCGGCGAGGGCACGTGGGTAGTGCCCGCCCGGCAGGCGGGCTACATGCTGGTGCGCAACCTGCTGGAACCCGAGGTGCCGATGGACGACGAGTTTATCGCCGAGCAGCAGCGCCGGATCGACGCTGGTCTGGGCGACCAGGTTTACGATATCACTTCCTGGAGCCTGCCCCTGCTGATGGATACGCCATGCTACCGCACAGACGAGCTGCGGAAGTCGGCTTATGAGGAAATCAACGAACTGCCCGCGCTGCCCGAGCCGATGAAACGCGAGGCCCGGCTGGCCTGGGTGCTCGATGGCTCGACCAACAGCGCCATGAGCGCGCTGGCCGAACTGCTGCGCCGCGGCGTGCGGGTTTATTCCAGCGACAGGCAATTCACTCACGGCGACAAAAAATTCTCCCGCGGCAGCCTGATCGTGCCGGTCAAAAACAACCCGGATACCCTGGCCGCGATAATCATGGCAGCCGAATCCGCCCACGGGGTCCGGTTCCAGCCCACTGGCAGCTCCTGGGTCAGCGATGGGGTCAATTTCGGCAGCCCGACCGTGCACTTTATCCCGCGGCCCAGAGTCCTGCTGGCCTGGAACGAGCCGACACATTCCTACTCCGCGGGAGCCACCCGTTACGTGCTCGAGCGCCAGTACGGCGTACCGGTCACAGCGGTGCGCACGGAGGATATCGACCGGATCGAGATCGACGAGTATAACGTGCTGATCCTGCCCAACGGTTGGGATTTCGGCGACCGGATGGGCGAGGCGGGAGTAAAGCGGGTGGCCGACTGGGTCCGTCGCGGCGGCACGCTGGTGACTATCCAGGGAGCGACCCGCTGGCTGGCCGGCAGCGGCGCGGGCCTGCTCGAAGCCAGCGAGGAATACCGTCTGGACGGGGACTCCACAGGGCAGCAAAAAGATGACGACGGCGACGAAGAAGAAGAGAAACGCCACGTGCCGGGAACCGAAATCAAGAGCTACAAGCAGTTCCTGGAGACTATCGAGCAGGACCGCCCCGGCCCGCAGGCAGTCCCCGGCGCGGTGGTGCAGCTCAGGTTGGACCAGGACCACTGGCTGAGCGCGGGCTACGGGGAGACCGCGCGGATGTACGCGTTCGGCTGGCAGGTATACAGTCCGCTGAAACGAGATCAGGGCCGTAATATCGCCGTGTTCGACAGCGCTGACAAGCTGCTGGTCAGCGGCCACACCTGGCGCGGCCCGAGCGTGCGCCAGCTTGCGTTCAAACCGTTCCTGATGTACTCCTCGCCCGGCGCGGGCCACGTGGTCGCCTTCACCGAGGACCCCAATTTCCGGGCCATTATCGACAGCGCCAACCGCCTGCTGCTCAATGCCGTGCTGCTGGGACCGGCCCACTGATTGCCGTTAATCAGGAGGCGGAAGAGGAGGAGAAATACGAAAGAAAGACAGCTTGTTTTTACGGGGACTATCCATAGGGAATTCAAGCCGCGGCCCGAGCTGTTCGTGGAGGACGGCCTGCACATGACCCGCAAGGGCTACAAAGTCTGGACCGAAGCGGTGAAGCCGCTGATTATGCGGAAGTAAAAAAATTTTATTAATGAAAGCCTCCTGCATACGGGGGCTTATTTTTCCTACTATGTATTAAACAAGAATTACAAAGATTGGTTGTGTCCTTAAATTTCTGTAAAATTGAAAGAGTATGGTGGCAATAAGCTAAAAAGGGCCATCGCAGTTACCGAGGTATAGAGAGTAACCGACGAAAGTCAACTCAACCTCGGAGGCCACGATGACCCAGATAAACGATAGCCAACGCAGCGATGGAATTCAAGCCCTTGTTAACGACAGTGACTTTTTGAAAGAGCTGCTCCAGAGCTTTCTCCAAGAGCATCTGGAGAGCGAGATCACGGAGTTTTTACAAGCCGCTCCCTACGAAAGAGCAGAGAAGCGCAAAGGTTATCGTAACGGTTATAAGCCCCGGATGCTGAGGACCAGGGTTGGCACACTCAACCTGCTGGTACCCAAGGACCGGGATGGCTGTTTTCAGACCGGGTTGTTCGAGCGTTACCAGCGCAGCGAGAAAGCCCTGGTGCTGGCCCTGCAGCAGATGTACCTGCAAGGGGTCTCAACCAGGAAAGTGACCGCGATCACTGAGCGGCTCTGCGGCACCGAGTTCTCCAAGAGTCAGGTCTCAGCCCTCTGTGGCAGGCTGGACACAGAACTCGAAGCCTGGCGCAACCGCCAGTTGAGCGGCCAGTACCCTTATCTGATCGTTGATGCCCAGTATCACAAGGTCCGGGAAGATCACCGGATCATCTCAAAGGGTGTTCTTACCGTGGTCGGTATCAGCCGTGAGGGATACCGGGAAGTGCTCGCTGTCCAGTGCGCTCCGACTGAAAACGAGTCCACCTGGGCAACTGTGTTCAGAAAACTTATCGACAGAGGACTCAAAGGTGTTCAACTGGTTATCTCTGACGATCACAAGGGTCTTTGCAACGCTATAGAGCGTTACTTTCAAGACTGCCAGTGGCAACGCTGTCAGGTGCACTATCTGAGGAACCTGTTAAGTACGGCCCCTAAAAAGCTCAGCAAAATACTGGCCGATCAGCTCAGAGATATCTTCAATGCTCCTGATCGGGAAACAGCTCATAACAGGGTGAAAAAGATGGTCTGTCTCTACGCTCAAAAGTCGCCAAAGGTAGCTCAGTACCTGGAAAACACGGCCGAAGAGGTTCTGGCCTGCTTCAACTTCCCCGAAGAACACCGCAGGCGAATCCGTACTACTAACTGCCTGGAACGCCTGCACGAGGAAATCCGAAGAAGGACCAGAGTGGTGCGTATCTTCCCTAACCAGAACTCTTGCCTGAGGCTCGTCTCCGCCCTGGCCGCCGAACATCACGATACCTGGGTCTCCGGTTACCGCTACCTCAACATGGAACCCCTAGCTCATGAGAATATAACCATAGCTCAAAACCTTGTTACTCCTAAACCTCTAACTCTTAATCCAATTTTACAGAACTTTTAGGACTTGACTCAAAGATTGCGAAACTAAAGATCACCTCTAATCGCTTTATTACTGCATTATGGATAAATTTTGTGTGTTTTGCGGGAATAAGCCAAAAAACAAGAGCAATGAACATGTTTTGCCACGCTGGTTGTTAAAATTAACTGGCGAACCTAGCAGACAAGCAAAACATGGTATTGTAAAATCTAGTCAGCCAAAGATAAGACAGTATGCATTTGATGAATTTAAATTTCCATCTTGTGCTGAATGCAATGAAAAGTATTCAGAGTTAGAAAACAAAGCAAAAAATGTAGTTGAGAATATATTACATGAAGCGCAATTGACAAACATAGATATTAGTTGTCTTCTTGATTGGTTTGATAAGGTACGGATAGGTCTTTGGTTAGCTTATTATTATCTGGATAAAAATATCGCAAGTGTTAGACCGGCATACCACATCAGTTCAAGGATTAGAAAATATGATCGGTTACTAGTACTTGTAAAAATCAAAGATGCACCAAAAGGTATTAATTACACAGACTGTGAGAGTCTTTGCTTTTATCATACACCGAGTTGTTTTTCTCTTAGAATAAACGAGTATTACATTTTAAACATGTCTTTTGAATTTCTTTTCTCGCATAGAATTGGATTTCCTTTCCCAAAACGAACTTGGTACCTTGAGGACAATAATTTAGTAATAGATCTGGAAGCCGGAATTGAAAGATACATGCTACCTCTTATCAGGAAGCCCTTTTTACTGTCAGGAACTGAATTTTACCAGCCGATTTTCTCACATTGGGATAAACGCGAAGAAATTAAATATTTTTATGATTGTGATTCAGTAGTGTCCGGTTAAACTAAAAACAAAGCGGGCTAAGCCCCATTCTTATTAGATTTGCAGCAGTGAACGACAAAT
>VRUH01000027.1 GCA_019456185.1 Candidatus Glassbacteria bacterium
TTTGTCGTTCACTGCTGCAAATCTAATAAGAATGGGGCTTAGCCCGCTTTGTTTTTAGTTTAACCGGACACTACTGACCCTAATTAAAAAAGAAGCACGACTGTTTTTCTACTTTTGTGGCCAAAAGTAGAGCAAAAGCCTTTTCGCCGGCCGAACTCGCATTGGCAGTCAGGGCGCTTCAACCTTCATTGTTAAAGCGGCAAAAAACACGCTGCCGGCGCGGAAGGCCTGAAATGTCCCGACGAAGTGCGTCGGGACATTTGAAAGCGCACCAGACAGAGACGGATCAGATGATCCGACGTGGGATCAGCGCTAAAAGATCCGCTGCTTTTGCCCAGGCTCAAACATGCGGCCCGGAATTGCCGCCGCCCTACCGGAAAAAACACCGTGCCCTAAGCTTCACAGGGGTAACCATTAAGATTGGTTTCAGTAACCTGATATCCTTAAACCAATCCCAAGAGGTTTTGAAATAAGCTCTATTTCAGTCAACTGGTCTGGCACCTGTTTCAAAATCTTCCGGCACCAGGAACATCACCTCGCGCCCGGCGATCACAGCCCCGGTATCGGCCGTATCGAAATGTTTGCCGGTAATGGCGCAGCGATATAAGCCTTTTTCCAGGCTCGCCAGCGGAAGCGGCTGAGCGTCCGGCTCGAAATTGAGCACCCAGGCGGCGGGCTGGCCCCGGCCCACGGTTCCTTTCCGCACTCTCAACAACGGCGCCCCCTCGCTCCAGCCGGTCTCGATTCCCGCCTCGTTCAGCAGGCGGGAGACGAGTGAGGCCGCTTCCCGCTCACCGGCCCGGCAGCTCAAGCCCGGATAGAATCCGCAATAGAAAGTCCGTCCCTTGCCCGCCGTGTTGCCGATCAATCTGTTCCCCCCGCCGGAGAGGTCCTGTCCCGAGCCGTATGTTTCCAACCCGGCCAGCATGCCGTGTGCCTGCAGAGTGACCTCGAGCGCCGTGACCTCCACCGGTTTCAGCAGGGCTTTCAGCTTCTTCTCCCGGCAGCCGAACAGGGTGTCGAGTCCCTGACCCGGCCGAACCGGCTGGACCCAGGCGCGCCTGTCGCGAAACGCCAGGCCGGGGTCGGCCACCAGCGTCCCGCCCTCGATCACATAGCCTGCCAGGACATAGGACATCTCCTGGCTGACCAGGTGGCAATACGGCAGGACTATCAACTCGTAGCCGCGAATCTGTTCCAGCTTTTCCACCGCCACCAGGTCGACAGCCAGTCCCTGCCGCCAGAGCAGGCTGAACCATCCCTTGACCGATTCCTTGTAGCGGTAGCAGACTGTGCCCACGCGCTCGCTATTTTCCGCGTCTTCCATCTGGCTGTACATGTCTGCCGCGAAATCGAACACCACCGCCACGCGCGCTTTCTCCGGCCGCCAGGAGCGGAACGCCGCGGGGTCGCGGCGAGCGGCCCTGCACAGCTCCGATACCGCCAGGCTGCGGTCGGTATCCGACCCGTCGATTTCAACCAGCCCGCTGGTGAGAGATTCCTCGCTGAACCTTTCGCTCTTGAACTGCCAGATCACGATCCCGCGCGCGCCCTCGCTGAGAGTGGAGCCGAGCATGAACCGCAGGTCCTGGCCGGTGTAGTCCTCGGCCATGTAGTTCCACGAATTGCCGTAGACCTCGTTGATCCAGAAGTAATCTTTCACCGCCCCCATCCAGCGCGCCTGCATCCCGTAGAGGTAAGCCTCGTCCCTGAACCCGGGATTGCTGAAGAGCGCCGAGCGGTCGACCTTGAAGAAGGTGTGGAAATCGCCGGTCCAGTGCGGCAGGCTGGTGCCGAACACGTCCACTTCGCGGCTGGTGAGCAGATCGTGACTGGTGTCGATAAAGGTGGGCTGGAGCACGGTGTTGAAACCCACGTGGCAGAACAGCGGACGTTCGGGATCAAGCCCGCGCACAAGTTCGGCCATCCGCCTTACCCACCAGGCCACCGCATCGGCCCGCGAGCGTCGCCACAACCAGCTGTCGTAGTAGCCCGAGATATCGGGCGGAGGGTCGATATCCTTCCAGGCGCGCACCGCCAGCCCGAAAGTTTCGTTGAACCGCTCCACCGATCCGAAGTTGTCCGCCAGCCACTTGCGATACACGGTCCGCGAATGCTTGCAGGCGCAGTCGGCGAACGGGCGGCTGCGCGGTTCGTTCCACAGGTGCCAGCCCAGGATATTTTTCCGCTCGCGGAAACGTTCCACCCCGGAGCGCACAAACCGCGAGGCTTTCTCCCAGACAACCGGGTTGTCGAAACAGGGCATCCAGCCGCCCAGCGGAAAAGAGCCCCTGGCCCTGGGCCTGATCGGGACGCCATCGGGCGCCACCCGCTGGGCGTCATAGTTTTTGAACAGCCAGGCCGGAGCGCTTTCGAGAAAGAATTTGAACAGGACCATCAGGCCGTTGCGCTCCGCCAGTTCGATCAGGCAGTCCATGTCGTCCCAGCGGAAAGTCCCCTCCTCCACCTCGTGCCAGGCCCACTGGGGCCGGAGCTGAATCGCCGTGAACCCGAGACCGGCGATATGGCGAAGGTCGTCCTCCCACTCATCGGGAGTGGGCGTTGGCTGACGGTAATACTGGACGCAGAAGTGAAAATCTTCAGGTGTCGGCATGCGGAAACGTCCCCTGTCCCAGTCTTTGCTGTCGTTAATGGTTTAATACTGACGATTCCGACCCGGTCGGAACACGACTCTAAAATACTGCCAAGCGCGTTCGGGGCAAACTAGTTTCTGCCCCGGCCGCTTAGCTTGCGCCGGGCGGGATCGGGTGGTAAGCTGGAACAGTTGACCCCGGGCATGGAGAGACAGCGATGATCAACGTGGGCACCTGTGGATATTCGTACGATGACTGGCGGGGAGTGTTTTATCCCGAAGGCGCGGCGAAAAAGGATTTCCTGGCCTGGTACGTACGTCATTTCCGCTGCCTGGAACTCAACTCCAGCTACTATGCCATCCCATCGCCCGCTTTGGTATGGAACCTGGCAGAGCGCACACCGGACGATTTCGAGGTGGCGGTTAAAGCTTTCCAGGGGATTACCCACGAACGCAACCAGGGCGCCGAAGCCAGCTTGGAAAAGTTTCTCGAAGCGATCAGGCCCCTGCGCGAGTCCGGCAAGCTGGCCTGCGTCCTGCTGCAGTTCCCCAACAGTTTCCACCGGGGTCAGGCGGAGATGGATTTCCTGGCGCGGCTGATCGAGCGGGTGCAGCCGGTAACTCCCGTGGTCGAATTCCGCAACTCGGCGTGGACGGGCAGGGAGGTCTGGAGCTGGCTGCGCGGGCTGGATGCTGCTTTCTGCTGCGTGGATGAACCGGCAATCGAGGGCCTGCTGCCGCCGGAAACCGTGATGACTTCCACGCGGATGGGCTATGTCCGCTTCCACGGCCGCAACGCGGGGCGATGGTACGGCCACGACGACCCGGCAGAGCGCTATGACTATCTATACACCGACGATGAATTGCGCGAGTGGGTGCGCGGTATCGGCTGGCTGGGCAGGCAGTGCGCTGAGACGTTCGTGATGTTCAACAACCACCTCAACGGCCAGGCCGTGCAGAACGCCCGGCGGATGCGGCAGCTGCTGGGCCTCGGCCCGCCGTCGGGAGCCGAGGACCAGCAGCGCCTGATCTGACACTCGGGGCCGGTTATGGCCCCTTCCAGAGATACTTGAAAAACTCGGCGTCGGTCGAGAGGATGAGGGTGGTCGTGCTGTCGATCGCCTTTTCGTAGGCCTCCAGGGTACGCACCAGCTCGTAAAACCCCCGGTCCTTGTTGTAGGCCGAGGCATAGATCCTGGTCGCCTCGGCGTCGCCCTCGCCCCGCACTTCCTGCGCCGTCTTCTCCGCCTCGGCCATGATAATCACCGCCTGTTTGTCGGTCTCGGCCCTGATCTTCAGCGCCTCCTCATCGCCCTCGCTGCGGTACTGGTTGGCGATCCGGTTGCGCTCGGCCTCCATGCGGGCGAAAATCGCATTTTCGTTCTCCCGGGGCAGGTCGGCGCGCTTGATCCTCACGTCCAGCACGTCGATCCCGTAGTCCTGGGTGAGTTCGTTGCATTTACGGGTGACTGTCTCCATGATTTCAGCGCGCTTGGAGCTGATAATATCGTGGAACGCGTGGCTTCCCAGTTCCGTGCGTATCTCGGAGTAAATTATGTCGTCGAGCCGGGCCTGGGCGCCGATTTCGTTCTGGACTGTCTGCAGAACCTTGAGCGGATCGTTGATCCGCCACTTGGCGTAGTTATCCACGAAGAGGGTCTTCTTGTCCTGGGTCAGGATCTCGGTGGGCGCGCTGTCGTAATCCAGCAGCCGGCGGTCGAAAACACGCAGCTTATGGATGAACGGTATCCTGAAATTCAGCCCCGCTTCATTGATAATTTTTATCGGCTTACCGAACTTGGTCACCACCACCTGTTCGGTCTCCCGGACACTGAACATGCTGTTGGCGCCGACTATAACCAGCAGCACCACCAGCGCGAGTATCACATTCTTTCTTAAAGACATTTTAGATCTCCTTCAAGACCGGGTTGGGTTTATTGAAAAAAGGTCTCGCCGTGCTTCCCTCCGTGCAGGTGTTACTGGTTGCCGCCGGAGCGGGGAGCGGTCCGCATGTCAAGCAGCGGCATCAGATTGGTCCCCGTATTCCCGGTTTTGGCGATATACTTTTTCACTCTCGGCATCACTTTCTCCATCGTTTCCAGATAGAGCCGCGTTTCGGTTACCTGCGGGGCCTGCCTGTATTCGGCCAGCACCCGCTCGAACCTGCTGGCTTCACCCTGGGCGTGGAGCGTGCGCTGCTCGCGGTAGCTCTCGGCCTGACGGATGAGCTGCTCGGCCCGGCCCCTGGTGCGCGGGATAATGTCGTTCTGGTACCCCTGGGCCTGGTTGATATACTTGTTCTTATCCTCGAGCGCGCTGGCCACGTCCTTGAACGCATCCACCACTTCCGCCGGCGGGTGGACGTCCTGCAGTTGCACGGCCACCACCATCACGCCGGCGTTGTAGAGATCGAGTATCTCCTGGAGTTTCTGCTGGATTTCCTGCTGGATCTCGAACTTGCCGTCGGTCAGGGCTTCGTCGATATTGTGGTAGCCCACCACCTGGCGCATGGTGGCTTCCGAGGCGCTTTTGACCGTCTGGTAGACGTCGCGCACCTCGAAGAGATAGGCCGCCGGGTCCTTGATCTTGAACTGGACGATCAAGTCGATATCGACGATATTCTCATCGCCGGTGAGCATCAGGCTCTCCTCCGGCATGTCCTCATAGCGCGCCGGGGGACCCTGGTAAATCGTGCGGAAACCGATCTCCACGCGCTTGACTTCGGTCACCCTGGGAGTTTCGACAGATTCGACAGGGTACGGCAGGTGGTAGTTGAGTCCGGGTTCGGTGACATTGGACAGCTTGCCGAAGCGCAGCACCACGCCCAGCTCGTCGGTATCCACCATGTAGAACCCGCTGGCCAGCCACAGGCCCAGGATCACTATTACCGCCAGTGTGATAGTTTTCCTGTTCAGGCTGGGCATTCTGATTTCGGGTATGTTAATTTCAAAATCTCCGGCTGGCATCAGGGCCTCCAAATAGAGTGGAAACAGAAAGAGATAGTATCTCCGGACTGAACATGCGAAAGGTTAATCTAGGCTAAGACGGTACGGTTTGTCAAGCAGGGCGGGCGCGGTGGTATCTATCTTGAGGGGGAACGGCGAGTTGCATTCAGTTGCACGTTTCCTCGACAATATCCCGCAGCAGGGCGAGTACATCGAGTGGAGTGTCAAGGTTCCAATGTATGTTGCGGGGAAAAAAACATGTCAAGGCTGTGCAAAAAACTCAGCCGTGGGAATTGCTCACTGCAAACTCTATCCATTTCTCGTGCTCCCGGACATTCCGCACCACGAACCCCTGTTCCCGGAGACTGCGCAGAATGTCCCGCCCAGTGTCTCCGCCATCGGCGGTCACAGCGAGGTCTTTACCTGCGCCTAGCCGGTCCAGTTCGAGCTTGATCCGCACGAAATTCATCGGGCAGGGAGTTCCGCGGAGGTCCAGTGTTTGTCCGGCCGGTTTATTCATGGCTGATCCAGGTAAACGGAATCGTCAAGAGAGCATATTTCCGCAGTTGTCGAACACACCGGGCAATCGGGTGCGGCAGCGGTTACGACCGTGGGGAACCGCATCCGCAGGGCGTCTATCGAGAGCAGCCTGCCGGTCAGCCCTCCGCCGGTTCCGCAGATCGATTTGATCGCCTCGGCTGCCTGGATACTGCCCACGATACCCACCGCAGGCCCCAGCACTCCGCTGCGCGCGCAGTCTGGCGTTTCAGACGGCGAGGGCGGCTCCGGTACCAGGCAGCGCAGGCAAGGGTGCTTTCCGGCCGGCGGCTCCCAGGTAAACACCTGTCCCCCGAAACCGAGGACACCGGCATGCGAATACGGTTTCCCGGCAAGCACGCAGGCGTCGTTGATCAGGTACTTGGCCGCAAAATTATCCGTGCCGTCCACCACGAAGTCATACCGCTCGATCAACTCGAGGGCGTTATCTGCGGTCAGGCGCTCGGCACGGCACTCGATTTCGACATCCGGGTTCAAATCCCGCAGGCGCGCCGCCGCGGACTCGGCCTTGGACGTACCCACTCCGGGAGTAGCGTGGAGCACCTGGCGCTGGAGGTTGCTTAAATCCACCAGGTCCGGATCGACAATCCCCAGGCAGCCCACTCCGGCGGCCGCCAGATACAGCGAAGCCGGCGAACCAAGTCCGCCGGCTCCGACAATCAGTACGCCGGCAGCGCGCAGCTTCCGCTGGCCCTCGACTCCGATCTCGGCCAGCACGATATTGCGGCTGTAGCGTTCAATCTGTTTTTCGTCCAGCTCCATCAGGCCCTAGATATCCGCGTACAGCGGATGGCTGAGATAGCGCTCGCCCGTGCTGGGCAGCACCGTGACAATCAGCTTGCCCTTGTTCTCGGCGCGGCCCGCCAACTGAAGGGCCGCATGGACCGCGGCGCCGCTGGAGACACCGGCGAAAATACCTTCCTCGCGGGCCAGCCTGCGCGCTATTTCGATCGACTCTTCAGTGCTGACCGTCAAGATCCCGTCGACCACGTCCATGTTCAGGATGTCGGGCTTGAATCCGGCGCCGATCCCCTGGATCTTGTGTGGTCCGGGGCATTCGCCGGAGAGCACCGCGCTTTCGACCGGCTCGACAGCATAGGCCTTGAATTCCGGCTTGCGCTTCCTGATCACCTCGCTCACCCCAGTAATAGTCCCGCCCGTACCGACACCGGAGACGAGGATGTCAATCTTGCCGTCAGTGTCGTTCCAGATTTCCTCGGCGGTGGTGCGGCGATGGATATCGGGATTGGCCGGGTTCTTGAACTGCTGCGGCACGAACGAGTTCGGAGTATCGGCTGCCAGTTCCTCGGCCTTCTCCAGCGCTCCTTTCATCCCCTGATCGCCGGGTGTAAGTACCAGCTCGGCGCCCAGCGCCTTGAGAATACTGCGGCGCTCGACAGTCATCGTGTCCGGCATGGTCAGGATCAGGCGGTAGCCCCTGGCCGCGGCCACGAACGCCAGGGAGATTCCGGTATTGCCGCTGGTCGGCTCGATAATTACCGAGTCTTTGTTCAGCTTGCCGTCTTTCTCCGCGGCCTCGATCATGTTGACCCCGATCCGGTCCTTCACCGAACCGAGCGGGTTGAAAAACTCGAGTTTGGCCACAATTTCTGCGTCAACACCGGCGGCTATCCTGTTGAGCTTCACCAGCGGCGTCCGGCCGATAGTCTGCGTTATATCATCGTAAATCCTGCCCATGATTTATCCTCCCCTCAGAAAGCCTCTCAGCTAACTTATACGTTTCCGAACCTCTTCACAACAAGTCATTTATTCTGCTGCGGTACCGGCGTAGGCCGGTGCCAGCGTGGTAAAATTCAGCCCGGGCAATAATGCCGCCGCTGATCCTTCGATCTCTGCGGCATGCCTCCTCCCGTTACGGATTAAGCGCGGCGGACTACCCTGCTAAGTGAAGTACACCGGATCATATATCATTATCTCGATAGTATTAGTAGACAATATAATCCGGGCAGCGCTCTTTGTCAACACCCGGTGCCGTCTTTGTGGAAAAGGAGCTAGTCGGATAACGAATGATGTTCGAGCCAGTCGAGAAATTTGCGGAGGGCGACTGCGCGATGGCTGACCCTGTTCTTTTCAGCGGGATCAAGCTGGGCGAATGTTTTCCCGAGCGGAGGGTAATAGAACAACGGATCGTAGCCGAACCCCATGCCGCCTCGGGGAGTATCGAGGATCACTCCCTCCGCCCTGCCCTCGAATGTAACCGGCTCCCGGCCGGGTCTGCAGAGAGCCAGGCAGCAGTGGAACGCGGCTTTACGATTTTCGGCCGGCATCCCGTCAAGCTTGTTCAGCAGATAATTGTTGTTGTCCGCATCCGAGGCAGTCGCTCCGGCATAGCGCGCGGAGTGGATGCCCGGCTCGCCGTCGAGAATATCCACAACCAGGCCGCTGTCATCGGCCACCGTCGCCAGGCCGGTCCGCTGACGCCAGCAGCTCGCCTTGGCTACGGCGTTTTCGCGGAAGGTCAGACCGTGCTCCTCCGGCGGTTTCTGTTTGCCCTGGGGGATATCCTCCAGTCCCAGCACCTCAACTTCCGCATCGGCCAGCAGCTCGCCCAACTCGATAATTTTGCCCAGGTTTGTTGTCGCGACCAGCAGCATCTGTTCAGCCAATACCAAGCACCTCTTTCTGCAGCTCAACAATAGTCTTGATACCAGCCGAGGTCAGTTCCAGCAGCCTGTCAAGGTCTTCGCGGCTCATCGGTTCTTTCTCGGCCGTGCCCTGGACCTCCACCAGCCCGCCGTCATCGGTCATCACAACGTTCATGTCCACCTCGGCGTTGCTGTCGGCCGCGTAATCCAGATCGAGCACGGGGCTGCCATCCACCAGCCCGACACTCACCGCGCTGACAAGTCTTTTGCAGGGGTTAGCCGGCAGGTCACCGGCCTGCACGAGTCTTTCCAGAGCGAGATACAGGGCCACCATCGCCCCGTTGATCGCACAGCAGCGCGTACCGCCGTCGGCCTGGATAACATCGCAGTCCAGGGTAACGGTCCGTTCGCCCAGGGCTTCGAGGTCAACAGTCATCCGCAGGCTCCGGCCGATCAGTCTGCTGATCTCCAGCACCCGGCCGCCCGCGCCGGAGCGTGAGCGTTCCCTGGGCTGACGGGTGTTCGTGCTGCGCGGCAGCATTCCGTATTCGGCGGTCACCCAGCCTCTGCCCTTGCCATCCAGGAACGGCGGCACTCCATCCTCGATTGTCGCCATGCACAGCACCCGGGTGTCGCCCATCACGGCCAGGCACGAGCCTTCGGCGTGAATCGAGACTCCGGCGTCAAACCTTGTCGTCCTCAATTCGTTCCATTTTCTGTGTTGTTTATCCGTACTCTCCATCAGTATCCGCCCTTTGCCGGTGAATTCGAAATTTGCAGGATCAGCATGTCCTAAGATAGCAGATTTTCAGCCCCAGACAAGGAACAGCCGCAGCTGAGAGCGCCTGTCAAGCCGCAGTCTCCCCCGGGCCGAAAAATCGTTTAACTGCCTGTAACCGAGCAACTTATTAAAGATTCGCCCGTTTTCTGCCGATAATCATATTGATGAAGAAACTGTTCAGTTCAAGATGAGGAGATCCGAGCCATGCTGATTAAGAAGACCCTGATCCTGGCCAGCCTGGTTGCCGCGCTCAGCGTTCTGCTGGCTCTGTGGATGTTCGATAAGCTGATGGTGCTCAACGGTCGAGACAGCGGGTATCAGTTTTTCACCCGTCCGGAGGCGCCGCTGAACGATTCTCCGGCCAAACTGCAGTTCCAGCCCCTGCGCCGCTCCGCCTGATTTTTTTCCGTGATACCTCTGAGCTTATTGACAACCTTTCCAGCAAAATATATCTTCATAGAAAAGTTTTGTTTGCAAAAAATACAAAAAATGCGGGCGTAATTCAGTGGTAGAATGTCAGCTTCCCAAGCTGGACGTCGTGGGTTCGAACCCCATCGCCCGCTCCAATAATGACAGGCTTGATGTTGCTACAATATAGTGGACACCTCCAATACTCAAATTAACTTGAGAGCAGGAGGTGTAGCGATGAGTTCAGGCAAAAAGAGCTATGATGCGGAGTTCAAGCGAGAAGCGGTTCAATCACGCAAGGGGACATAATGTATGAATAAAGGCAAAGAAAATGACAGAAGGAGAGATGTGCGAAAGCCCTTCAAT
Organism: Candidatus Glassbacteria bacterium; assembly: GCA_019456185.1. NCBI lineage: Bacteria > Candidatus Glassiibacteriota > Candidatus Glassiibacteriota bacterium. The sequence goes on from VRUH01000027.1 coordinate 10,258, forward strand.
ACAGAACTTGATTTGTTCATAGACGCACATAGTCTTCTGGCTGAATCGATAGACATCTCAGAAAACGGTTTCCGATTCAAGATTAAAGAACCAATTAGATGCAGAGTTCGTCTTGAGTTTGGTGTTGAAATGATAGAAAGAGAGGTACAGCTTGTATGGGCAAGGGAAGAAGAAGGTGAAATGCTTTACGGCTTCCAATTCACTTCAGGATCAAAGGGGTGGAAGTATTAAAGCGAAATGCCGCGAATCGAAACATCCATCTGTGTCACCCCATTGCCACCACGATTTACCTTGTTAGTTTCAAATTATGACTCTGCCATGCTTACTTTCACTGCCCTTAGGCCTTTAGGCCCTTCCTCCACTTCGAACTCTACACTGTTGCCATTTTCTAAAGCGTCAAAATCCATTCCTTCCAAAGAGGATCGATGAAAGAAAACCTCCTGCCCATCTTCTGCATCGATGAAGCCAAAACCCTTGCCCCGGATAATGCTGCTTATCTTACCTTTCAAGTCTTCACCTCCTTGAATTTGAAAAGCTCCTGGAATGATTTGACTTATTACTTTGCTAGCGAAAAAGAATCATTGTCCGCCGTCGCTCTCTTCGCGGCCGGCCTGTCCGATATGCTGTTATACGGATCTATGAAAGGAGGTTAATATAATATCATTGGAATGTCAAATTAAAAACAGAGGGGTATAAAACTCCGGTCCAGTATGAACGGCTGGTAAAAGTACCTTAATCAGGGGTCTATTTTTTTGTGGCAATACCAGACTGTAAAAATCACTGCATACACGTGCTAGAAGCTGTTTCATAACTGGGTTTTATTTTAAATTTCGCCCGTTGGCGGGTAACCCTTAAAAACACAACCCCCTGTTTCCCCCTTTTCTCAGGGGGACTAAAACCGGATAACCCCAGCCAACATACGAAAAAACCTGAGACCGGACAATTTCCCCTTAACAAAGGGGGTGCCTGCGAAGCAGGCGGGAGTTGTCCCGTTTTAAGGTTATGAAACAGCTTCTAATATAACGGCCCTGTAGCTCATCTTACACCCGGCCCCCTTCCCCCGAATAACCTCGGTTCTAAAGCCGGGGTTTTTTCATTTCCTCAGCCTCGGTAATGCAGACAGAGATACCCCCGCCGCGGTATGCGATCATATGTGACATATCTGTCTGTCGTTGACCTGTCTCTGTGGCCTGGGAGAAGCCGGAGATCGTCAAGGCTGATCCACAAGTCTCTAACATTGGTGGTGTAAACGTGCCGGTGCATAGCAGTAGTCATATGCCCCCTTGATGCGCGCTGAACTCATAGCGAGCCCCGCTCGACCACCAAGCGGAACCGGTCGTCGTCGAACGCATCCGTGCCGATGATCCGATGTCCATCCGCCTTGATACTTTTGGACAATGTGCCGACCTCGGTGCCATCGACGAGGATTTCGAGTTTTTGCCCGGCCTCCATTGCATCAAGCGCCAGCTTGTTTTTCGCAAACGGGAGAGGACAGGTAAGACCGGTGACGTCAACCGTGCGGTTGATGACGAATCGCTGCTGGCCCTGCCGTGGAGCCGCACCGGTGTCCCGCAGCCACGAAGGTTCATAGTCCGGATAACGATGGATCACCACCGGCTCGGGCGGCGGCGCTTCGCGCACCAGGGACGGGCCAACGACCGTCTCCAGGCTGTCCAGCATCGATTTCATGGCTCCGGGCGCCTTCAAAAGTTCCCCAATGCGCGTGCGCCCATGCTCCTTTCCGTGCTCGCCATACCAGTCGAGCACGGTCCGGATGACAGACACCACCTTCTCATCGGAAATCAGTCGCGCGACCACAGTGCCGTTATGCGGATGGCGGCCGTGGCGGCCCCCTATGCGGACGATCCATCCGACGCTTCCGGCGCTCCACGATTCGGTCGGGCACGCGCGTATGCAGTCTGCGCAATAGAGACACTTGGACGGCTCAAACTGCGGCGCCCCGGACTCCGGATCGGGCACGATAGCACCCTCCAGACAAGCCTTCGAACAGATGGTGCAGCCGGTGCAGGTCGCCTCGTCCCATAACGGATAGGCGGCTCCCTGGAAGGCCAAGTCCATTTCGTTGGTTCGCGCGCAATCAATCGGACAGCCGGAGAAGGATATCTTGAACTTGTGGTAATACTCCTCGCCGAAGAACTCCTGGTCCACCAACTTCGCCATCGCTTGCGTGTCTGTCAGCCCGTTCGGATTGTACTCGCAGCCTGAGCAGGCCGTAGGCACGCGCACCCGGGGGCCGCAGGTCGCAACATTCACCCCGGCTTGAGCCAGCAGGTCCGTCACCGAAGGGAAGTCTTCATAGCTGACATACGGCACTTCCAGCGACTGCCGAAAGGAGAGGTGGACATACCCTTTGCCGTAGTGTTCGCAGGCGTCGGCCACTGCCCTCAACCACGCAGCAGGAACGCGGCCGCCCGGGCAGCGGCAACGGACGGTGAAAAGATCCTTCTGGCGCTGTTTGATGTATCCGCCCGCCTTGAGCTGGTCGAAGGAGAGGTCTCCCCGCAGTGGGGTCGTTCCGCGCGCTCCTGCCACCGGCACCTCGACAGGGACCTTCCGCCGCCGGGCCCGTTCCTCGAGGTTCCGGTCGACGGTCATTTTTGTCCGGCGCAGCTTTTCCTCGACGGAAAGCTGCTTTTGTTTGTTCTCTGGCATCGCCCTTTTCCTCCTCAAGATCACTTGAAGTGCAGCCAGCACGCCATCACTTCACGACATCGGCCACCGGTATTGACTAATCGCTTTTGTGCGTCGAAGAATTGGGGGCCGGCCTTTATTCCTTTCAAAAGCACACACAGCAAAGCAGAGCACTTCCCGATACTTACAAACAGAACAGGCCGCTCAATTATCATTTTATTCCTTCGGTTTGCCTTCCTCGCCCAGAATGTCAGTAAAAAAGCTCGTATATTTAAACCCGCTGTCCGGGGAAACTGCCACCGCCAGGCCCTCTTCAGATTTGCCGAATTCAATTGCGGCATGAACTATGGCTCCGGTCGAAGGCCCAACAATCAACCCCTCCTCACGAAACAGTTGTTTTGTCACATCATAAGCGGGTTCATCATTTACCCGGACTACCCGGTCAATTACATTGCGATCAAGGATTGCAGGTGGTTTGGATTCCTCCAGGTTCTTCAAGCCGGGCAATCGATGCCCCTTCTGCGGTTCGATAGCGATTATTTGAATGGCGGGATTTTTCTCCTTGAGATAACGTCCTACTCCGGTGATTGTCCCACAGGTTCCTAAGCCGGCAAAAAAGAACTTTACCCGCCCCTCGGTCTGCTTCCAGATTTCCGGCCCCGTGGTTTCGTAATGAGCTTTAACATTGTCCTGGTTTTCATATTGGTTAGGCATTGCATATCGTTCTCGGCCATCGGCGCTATTGACAAACGAATGCGCCAGTGCGATGGCACCATCTTTGGGATGGTCCACCGGGCAGAGGTCATCCGGGGTCGGCCAAACCTCAGCCCCCAGCATTCTGAGCAGTACCTTTTTCTCATCAGGCACTCCATCCGGAATAGTCACCGCCAGTTTTTTCCGCATAAGTGCAGCCAGTGCAGCCAGTGCGATCCCGGTGTTGCCGGAGGTCGGTTCTACCAGCTCTTTGCCCTCCAGTTCACCCCTCTCTTCCATGCCGCGCAACATATATAACGCCGTCCGGTCCTTGATAGAACCAAAGGGGTTGAACCATTCCAGTTTCAAGTATAGATCGAATGACTCCCCCGGGACCAACCGCTTTACTTTCATCAATGGAGAAGGATTATCTACTGAAGAGATTAAATCCCTGATGTCATCGTAACGCCGCAGAGCGTGATTGGCTTCAAGAGCCTTCTTTTCATTCACCCTGGTATTCATCTTCTCCCCTTACTTTCACTGGCTCAGGAACCAGCTTGTTTTTATTCATTTGCTGATCGTACAGATCACTATGCGCTCTCAGGGGAAACTATTGAACAATCCGTGTCGTATTGTACGAGACTGGTAATACCGGGATGTTTCCCACACAACGGGCAGGCCGGATCAGGAACTCGCTTCAGGATCGTAAAACTACCCTCAAGTGCATCATAAACCATCATCTTATGTGAAAACAACTGCCCTATGCCGAGTAGAAGTTTAAGTGCCTCCACCGCCTGCAAAGTGCCCATGGCGCCCACAACTGCCCCGAGTATTCCCGCCTCCTGGCAGTTGGGCACCAGGCCCGGAGGAGGAGGTTCAGGGATCATGCAGCGGTAGCAGGGGTTTCCCTCTCCTGGAAGGATTGTCAACAACTGGCCCTCGAACCGCAGGGAAGCCGCCGAGACCAGGGGGATATTCTCGAAGAAACAGCAATCAGCAACCAGGAAACGCGTGGGAAAGTTGTCGCAGCCGTCCAGGACTACATCATATCCGCTGATTATATCCTTTGCGTTTTCCACGTTCAGCCGCTCGGGAATAGCCTCGATCTTACAATCAGGGTTGATGCCGGCGATAACCTCTTTAGCTGAAACCGTCTTGTTCCTGCCCAGGTCATCGGTGCCGTGAATGATCTGCCGCTGAAGATTTGAAAGCTCTACAGTGTCCCCGTCAACCACGCCGAGCCTGCCGATACCCGCCGCAGAGAGGTACATCAGAACCGGCGAGCCTAGCCCGCCCGCCCCGATTACCAGCGCGCTCGATTCCAACAATTTCCGCTGTCCTTCCCCGCCCACTTCCTGAAGGATGATGTGGCGGGAGAATCGTTCTATCTGTTCATCGCTGAAAACAAACTCCATTTCCACTCCCTGGCTATTCAGGTTGGTTGCTGGATGTTCAATTCTTTGCTTCGTTGCGCTTGTTTCTTCAGATGGGTTCCTAATTCTGCTCCAACAAATTGGAAATTGCCTTGCACTGTAATGGAGATTCCGGATCGATCTTGCCCGGTTTGCTGAATGCAGATAAGCTGGGAGATTAAATCATCCCCCTGCAATGGCGGAAATGATAGTTACCGTATCACCATCCTTGACCGGTGTATCAAGTCCTTGGAGAAGACGGATTTCCTCTCCCTCGTTCACATGGATATTGAAATGCCGGCGTACCTTGCCCGAATCGTCACAAAGGCGGTCAGCTATGCCGAGATTCTCGAGGATTTCTCTTACAGTCGCCCCTTGCGTCGACGATTCCTGATTGCCGCCCAAAAGATTTCTCAGTGCTGTTCCGGTTCTGACATTAATCGGCATAGTAGTTTCCCTCCAAAGTTTATTGATTATGCCGGGACCGATAGCAGGGCCTCGATGTCTTCCAGCTTCGCCTCAATTACCGGGCGCTCCTTCAGACTCCCGGCCAGCGCTTCCTGCGTCTTAAGACCGTTGCCTGTAATACTGATCACAACCGACTCATCACTGGGGATTTTTCCCTGGTCGATGAGCTTTTTCGTAACTGCCAGGGTTACACCTCCGGCGGTTTCGGTAAAAATACCCTCGGTTTCAGCCAGCAGCTTGATCGCTCCGACTATTTCTTTATCTGTGGCGTCTTCCGCCCAGCCGCCAGTGCGGCGAATGGTCTCCATCGCGTAAAAACCGTCCGCCGGGTTCCCGATGGCAATTGAATGGGCGATAGTCTGGGGCCTGACAGGTGTAAACATCTCAGCACCGGATTGGACAGCTGCCGAAATCGGGTTGCATCCTGCGGCCTGGGCCCCGTGAATCTTGGTTTCATTGTTTTCCACCAGCCCCGCTTCAATAAATTCATTCAGCGCTTTTTCCACCTTGGTGATCAGAGAACCTCCGGCCATGGGAACGACAATATGCTTTGGAGCTTTCCAGCCCAGCTGTTCCAGGATCTCAAAAGCAAAGGTCTTAGAGCCTTCGGCATAATAGGGACGGATATTGATATTGACGAATGCCCAGCCGTAGCGGTCGGCTATCTCAGTGCAGAGGCGGTTGACATTATCATAATTGCCTGCGATCCCTATCACATTTACTCCATAAACTGCCGTGCCGATGATCTTCCCCTGTTCCAGCTCGGCAGGCATAAAAATGAAACACTTCAGGTTCACCTGCCTCGATTGGGCGGCAAGGCTGTTTCCCAGGTTCCCGGTCGTGGCGCAGGCCACTGTGTCGAAGCCGAATTCCCTGGCTTTGGAAAGGGCCACCGAGACAACCCGGTCTTTGAACGAAAGCGTAGGATAATTTACCGCATCGTTCTTGATAAAAACTTCTCCGTGCCCCAGAACACGCTCGAGGTTCCTGGCCCTGGTCAACGGAGTGAATCCGACCTCCTTTCCTACCTGAGGCTTACCCTTCAAGGGGAGGAACTCTCTGTAGCGCCACATGTCGGGAGAACGCTGTTCGATGGTCTGTCGGCTGATAGAGCTGCGAATTGATTCGTAGTCGTATTCCACTTCCAACTTGCCGAAACAATACTCGCAGATATGCCGCGGCTCAACGGGGTATTTTCTGGCGCAATCGCTCTCTTTGCACTTTAATCCAATGACGTTCCCCAATCAGTCCTCCCTTGAAACGATGATTTTCCGCCTTACCTGTCCTATCCGGACACCCATTCAGGTAGCAAGATCAGGCGATGCCGCAGTATCCGACAAGGAGACTTTTAAAACAACGTGAACCAATAAACCGAGAACAAGACAGTCAACACATGCTAGTCTACTTGGATTTATCCCGGGCCTTGAAAGATGAATTCAGATTTCATAATCGACCTTCAACGGCCGCGTATGCATCCCGCATTCTCCACCCGCTTTGCTCGTACCTACCCACCTGCCGGCACGTTCGTCCGGACCGCTGGAAATAGCAGTGCACGGTTCGCAGCCCAGGGAACGATAACCCTTGGCATACAGCGGATTCACCGGAACCTGATGGAGGGCCAGATACTGCCAGATCTCGCGTTCGTACCAAATCAAGATCGGGTTAAGCTTAACCAACCCTTGATCACGCTCCTCGTTTTCCTGGAAATCGGTCCTTGTCTGCCCCTCGGTGCAGCGCAGCCCGGTAACCCAGCACTCCACATGCATCTCTTCGATAGCCTGGCGGGTCGGTTTCACCTTGAGGATATCACAGCAACGGTTTGGGTTTGTCTTGTAGAGGTCATCGGGAATTGGATCATCGCTTTTGAATACCCTGATCGCGGGATATAATGAGACTATCTCCTGCATAAACTCTACCGTTTCCCTGGGCTTGTGCCGGGTTGTAACAATAAAGCCTCTGATATCCGGGCTGACCCGTCTGGCCAGATGCCAGACAGCCATGGAATCTTTGCCAAGGCTGTTAGCCACGACCAGCTTTTCTCCAAACTTATCGTAAGCCTCATGAATCAACTCCATTGATCGATCAACTTTCTGGGCGAAGTTGAGTCCTTCCACAAGGCTTTTTATATCCTCTTTTTGCAGACTGCCCGACATATTCATCAGCCCCCCTTTGAGTCAAATTTAAATGCTGTGTTCCGGTGGTTCCTGCCGACCAAAACTCAGCTTGTTCCAAACCCTTTCATGAAGGTAATAAATTCCAAGCTTGACCAGACTGTCCACCACCCCTATGGTGGCCGCGAACTGTATATTTCCAGTAATTATCCAGGCAACACCTGCTGTTATCGCTATTGCCAGAATCCGCCAACTTAAAGCTTTTGCAACACTTCTGTGATGGGATTCAATACTCATTTGCGTTAATTATTATCTCGATTGGAATGATCGACTTTATAGAGAAAAAAACGATCCGCTTCAAGCTTAGATTACATAAGAATGATCGTATGTTGTTGTTCTCCACTTCTCCTGATCTACGAGCTCCTGGAAAGTAGTGTTGTCGTAGATTTCGTTAACGGCTGTCTGGACTTTTTCCCACATAGGTATGAATGCACAGTCCCCGTATAGAGGGCAGCCTTCCTGGGAGTCTTCGATCAAGCAGTCTACCGGGCCGACTGGCCCAAGGAAGAAGCGGATCACCTCACCCACTGTCAGTTTTGCCGGCGATACGGATAAAAGATATCCTCCTTCATTGCCCCTTTGAGACTGGACAAAACCGGTTTTCTTGAGTTCGCAGAGAATTACCTCCAGAAATCTCGCCGGGATGGCCTGTTTCTGGGCGACATGGGCAATCTTTAAAGGATGCTGGCCATAATACTTGGCAAGCTCAAAAACTGCGCGAAGCGCATATTGGCACTTTTTTGAGATAATCATAGACCCGCAGCTTCTCGACTATTTCAATCGGGAAAGTGTTGTATTATATAATATTTTCTTTCTATTCAATTGTCAAGTCAAAATCCAGCCTCTCTTTGTAAACGGTGCCCCCCCCCCCGAAAACAAGTACGATTTCAAGCTGGCGCTGCCGGAATCTGCCTAATCAACCACATAAAAACCATTGTAGAACCGCTTATCCTTTAGCTTTACAAGAGATCTTTGCCGTGTATAAATCTGAAGTATTATTCAAGATCGAGCTTTAAAATGAGAATTGGCGAACCTGCACATTATAATTTTCCATATACTTGACAAACTTTGCTGTTGCTCTTATAATTGAAAAGGGAGTGGTGTATAGTACAGCCTAAAAAGATAACCTGAGCCGGATTAACAATTTCTTGAACTCGGCCAGTTTACATGCGAGGGTTTATTCATTCTCCCGTGGGGTTTTATTAACACAAACAATTGTATAAAGGACTTTGAAAAAGGAAGCTTTTCCGGCATCGAGATTTGAACACGCCAGGCTGGGGATATTCATATTTTATCAGGTCAAGGTTCGGGGAAACGAAAAATAATTCTTGAAGCAATTCAGGTTAGTTAATTAAAGGTGTGGTCAATAGTCTGTTGCCCAAACCTACTCTGGAGGAGGAAGTTATGGCCAGGAAACTATTAGTTTGTTGTACGGCCCTGGCTTTGCTGATTTGCCCCGAGGTATTTGCGGGGGACCTGTTCACGAATTATTCCGTTCCGGACGGGTTGGTCAGCAACAGAATCAGAAGTCTTGCCATCGATCAGGCTGGGAACCTGTGGTTCGGTGGTAAAAACAATGGGGCCGGCAGATTTGACGGTTCGACGCTGATCGAGTTCACTGCCGCTAACAGCGGCCTGAGCGGAGCTGCCATAAGAGATATTACGCTCGACTCCAATGGCAACGTCTGGTTTGCCACCTCGGCCGGAGTGAGTAGATTCGATGGAATGGACTGGGTTACCTATACCAGTATCGACGGCCTTGCCGGTAACAATTCCTTTCAGATTGTCGAAGACGCTCAGGGAAATATGTGGATTGCTACGCAAAGAGGTGTGAGTAAATATGATGGAGCTAACTGGATTACTTATGGTGAGGCGGATGGGTTGGGTAGCCAGTATGTCACCAGTATCTTCATAGATGCGGAGGGTAATTTCTGGTTCGGAACCAAAACTGCCGGCGTTACCAGGTGGGACGGTTTCGAATGGGTGATCTACGATGCAGAGAATGAACTCGGGCCAACCGAGGTGCGGGCTATCGCCCAGGACCTGCAGGGAAATATGTGGTTCGGGACTAGAGCAAAAGGAGTTTTCAAGTTCGACGGCATTTCATGGACAGCTTATACTACGGAAGACGGTTTGGCGAGCAACGATGTCTGGGGCATTACCGTCGACCAGTCGGGCAATATGTGGTTCGCCACTTATGGTGGTGGATTGAGTATGTTCGACGGTTCAAACTGGTTTTCGTTTTCCGCTGAGGATGGCTTGGCGGATAATTCGACCAACGTCATTATGCTGGATGATCAAGGCAGGCTGTGGATTGGAAGCAATGATGGGTTGAGTATGCTTTCTCTCAAGGATGCTCTGAATGAGATTTTCGGAAAGGGTGAATTGGACGCCGTAGCTGGCCGGAGCAATCTGCCCAAATTCCATTCCCTGAGTCCAAGCGCACCAAATCCGTTTAATCCAAGCACAGAGATCAGTTACACCGTGCCCGAAGGCGGGGCCGTACCGGTAGCGCTGAAAGTATTCGACAGCAGAGGGAGGCTGGTCCGTACACTTGTCAAGGGAATCATTGAACCCGGTCAATACAGTGTCACCTGGGATGGTACTGATAACTCCGGCCGCATTCTCTCCAGCGGAGTCTATTTCTACAGGATGGAAGCGTCCGGTTTCGTCATGACGAGAAAGATGGTCTTACTGAAATAATTACCCGGATCAGGTGGAAAGCAATTTAAAAAGCCGTGTTTCATCGCTGCTGTACTCGGGCGAGGGCACGGCTTTCTATATTTCATTGGGTGACGAATTCGAACAGAGGTCTGACTAAATATTCGTTTAAACAATCTTGGGCCATAAGGGTGGTTACGAGGGAAAACTGTATTTGTGTATAAGAAAGTTAAGACGGTAGCAAGAGTCAAATGTCGCTTAAATTGATGCCCCGCCTCTTCGCGGGCGGCGGGAAGAGATAGTCCCGCTGGCCTCGATGTTCCTGGACAGGATCGCCGCGCAGAAAAAAAGACCCCTCAGCGGGATCGGCCGGGAAGCCGCCAGGCTGCCGACTATCCCAAGCCCTACCAATGCCCCGGCTATTCCCAAAGCCAAAACATTGTCGAGTGAATGACCCCGCCCACAGAGCGGGGCATCTTGAAAGGCGCGGAGGGGGATTGAATCCCCCTTGCCCCTGCTCCGCATACATCTCCACCCACAGAGCGGAGTATTTTGCGGGATTTTCATAAATCATTTTAACTGCTCATAGTTCAAACTATATTGCCGTAAATCAATGCCGACTTGGAAAAGATTTACGTGAGAATATTGCTTGTGACTTAAAATATATTCTACTTTTACCTTAAATGCTTCTGTTCTTTTGCAGCCAAGTATTACTGTACATATTGCGCCAGCAGGGAATTTATAAAGACAAATCTTCTCACCATTCACTTCAATGTACTTGTCTGCACATTCTAGTTCTCTGATAAAACGCCATTCTTGTTCGTATTCCCAAATTTTTGCCTTGGTTAGAAAAAAGATCGCAGCCATATGCTCTATTTGTTGTTGTTCATTCTTTGAGAAAGAGAAGCCTGCATACTCCGGCCTTTCGTTAGTATAGTTTACCTTCTTTATTTTGTTTATTTGATCACTTTCATTTCTTCTTTTGTCGAAGAATTTATTTGAAGAATCGAATCCTATCACGTAGCCCTTATGACAATCAGTATAGTGCGACCACATAAGGTGATTGTCATAATTTTCACTCAAACACAGCACACCAAATCTTGTATCAAAAGATTCCCTTAAAGATTGCTGGACTTGTATTTTCATTGCATCCGTGTTAAGCCCCAAAAAATTTTCAAATAATGGTTCTGCCAACTCTTTTGCTTGAGCAATTGCCTGATCCGCTGGTATCTCCTGCAATAAGTTAATTACCTCTTTGGGCAAATTTGAAATTAAGGGATTTTCCTTCTTCATTCGTGAAAATTCCTTTTTATATGCGTCTTCGTCAAATCTGCTCCAAACATTTTTTTCTAAAAAGCTTTCGATTTCTTCACGCTCTAGCATTGCGTCTATAAACGGTAAATTCTCAAATGGATCATTAAAATATCCCGCTTGAGTGAATCGGATCAAACAATTTTCGAGGATATCCAAGCGTTCAGGTCTTATGAATTTGTAGAGTACTATCATTTATAACCTTCTAACAATGATAACTATTGCAGCTACTCAGAACGGCCAGAACCTCGGAATCAGCAGGGTGGCGGTGAGCATCAGGATCAGGTTCAGCGGAATGCCGGCTTTCAGGAAATCGCTCAGACGGTAGCCGCCGGGCCCGTAAACCATCAGGTTGGTCTGGTAGCCCAGGGGTGTGGCGAAACTGGCCGAGGCGCCGAATACTACCGCCATCACGAACGAGCGCGGGTCCACGCCGAGTTGGACGGCCAGGCTGACCGCGAACGGAAACATCAGTGCGGCGGACGCGTTGTTGGTGATTATCTCGGTGAACACCGAGCTCAGCAGGAAAATCAGCGCCAGCAGCACCATGTTGCTCAATCCACCGATATTGTTCACCAGCAGCCCGGTCACGCTCTCCACCAGCCCGGAATTGACCAGGGCCTTGCCCATCCCCAACGCAGCGGCGATTGTCACCAGGATGGACCAGTCGATTTTCTGGCGCGCCACGGAAAATGACACACACCGCGTAGCCACCATCAGCCCCCCCACCAGGAACGCCGAGTAGACGATCGGCATCACCCTGGTAGTCATCAGCAGTACGAGCAGTCCCAGCAGGGAGATCGACAGGATGGCCTTGTCGTGACGGACCGGGCGGGAGTCCTCGATCCCGCCGACCAGGTAAAAATCAGGGTTGTTGCGGTTGGCGCGGATGAAATGCGGTCCGGCCTGGATCAGCAGGGTATCCCCTGCGCGCAGGACAATATCGCCCACTTTTCCGCGCAGGTGCTGGTCGCCGCGGTTGATCGCCATGATCGCCGCGTTGTACTTGGCGCGGAAATCGCCGGCGCGCACGGTTTTACCTATCAGCGGCGAAGTGTTTGAGATCACCGCCTCGCACATCATCCCGGCTTTCTGTTTGATAATCATATCCGTGTACGGGGTCTCGCCCACCGGTTCCAGCCCGGCGATTTTATCGAGATCGACGATGGTCGACGCCACCCCGGTAAAGGTCAGGATATCCTGTTCGCGGATAATCTCGTCGGGACGCACGGGGGCGATTACCTGGCCGTTGCGGACGATCTCGATCAGGAACAGCCCGGGCAGGTGACGCAGGCCCGCTTCCTCCACCATCCGCCCGGCCAGCCGGCAGCCTACGGACACTTTCATGTTGACCAGGTACTCCCGGCGGGCGTCGGCGATTTTCTCCGTCAGGTCGACATGACTGGGCAGCGCCCGCCTGCCCCAGACCAGCAGATAGATGGTCCCGATCACCGCATACGGGATCCCGACCACGCTCAATTCGAACATCCCGATCGGGTGCAGGGATGAAAACAGCTGCCGGTTCAGCTCCCACTGCTCGACCATCAATCCGTTGACCACCAGGTTGGTGCTGGTGCCGATCAGTGTGCAGGTGCCGCCCAGAATCGACAAGTAGCTCAGGGGAATCAGCAGCCGCGAGGGCGAAACCCGGTGGGCCTTGCACCAGTTGTAGATTATCGGGATAAACATCGCCACGACCGGCGTGTTGTTCAGGAAGGCTGAAACAGATGGAACGAAAAAGGTCATTCTCTTGATCAGGCTCAGCTCGGATTTGACCTTGCCCAGAAACTGCCTGCCGATTATCTCCAGCGCACCGGTTTCGGTCAGTCCGGCCACGACGACGTACAAAGCCGCCACGGTCAGCATACCGGTATTGGCGAAACCGGAGAACGCCTCGTGCGGGCTGACAATCCCCGCCACCCCGCACAGCACAACGCCACCGATCAGCAGAAGGTCGGGCGGGTATTTGCGCAGCAGACCCCAGAATATTGTTCCGAGCACGAATACGGTAAAGGAGATTTCCCAGTTCGGCATTGTCAGCTCACTCGAAATCCTGAATTGTGACCCGCCCTGCGAGTCCAACCTGCTGATAGAGAACCAATAACGGAAAAACCTTCTCAGGCCACAGAGCCATTATTATTGCGATCCTCTCGATCAAGCGCCGGCAAGATTGCACACCGGTCGTCCTCAGGTCTCGTACAGGCCATCCCATCCTCACCCGTTCCAGAGGCGTTTTTGCCAACACATTTCTAACAAATATCTAACATGATTGACTGCCAGAGGGTTAGTATTTTTCCTCAGGAGAGATTAATATCCATTTCTAGTCATGTCCATGCAATACTACATGCAACGGCAACTATTAACAACCTCTTTCACGGCAAATTTCCGGGAGCATTATGAAAACGATTTACCTGTTACCTCACGCCGGGGGTACCGGGAAAAACACGGATTTGCAGAATATCGACCGGCCGCTTGCCGGGCGTGCGCGAGAGCGACGCGGCCCGGGTTGGCTCCCCCCTTACCGACAAGTACCGCCTGAAGGAGCTGGCAGCCAGCCACCGCTAAAAACGGCACCGCAGTTTCAAAACCGCGTTCACCGAATTCATTCCGCTGACAGAACGGCTCTGAAAGCCGGTTTCCGGCAAGCTTCTTGTATTTCGCGCCCGCAGATGTTACCTTTAACCTGGTTCGCCAACCAGCGAACTTACAATCACGTACTAGCTTTTTCTTGCAAGGGAAGTCGGGTGAGCAATCCCGCGCTGACGTGCAGCCGTGGGGAGCACCGATGGGCCGGAGCCGGTCACTGTCCGTATCGGATGCGGATGGGAAGACAGGCTCCCTTGGACGACCCGCTCCCAAGCCGGAAAACCTTGGGAAAAAGCGATGCGCTTTCCGTACCTTTCACGCCATTGAAGGAGGGAGTGCCTTGCGTACTATCCACCGCTTTTTCCCCATCCTGCTGTATCTATCCCTGCTGGCTTCTGTCCCGCTTACCGCCCAGACCGACACCGGAACCGTGGTTGTCACCGCCACCAAGCACGAAATCGATCTTCGCAGGGTGAGCACGACCGCAACCGTGGTTACCGCCGAGCAGATCAAACGGCGGGGCTACCGCAATGTTGTCGATGTTCTGCGCAACGAACTGAGTTTCGATATCGCCCAGTCCGGCGGGCCCGGCGGGCTGAGCTATCCGCAGATCCGCGGGCTGACCGGTAAGTACATTGTCGTCTTGATCGACGGAGTGAGGGTCAATGACCCGGCTGACGCCAACGGCGGGGCCGGGACGATTTTCAGCCACCTGACAACCGGCGATATCGCGCGCATCGAGGTGATCCGCGGCGCTATGAGTCCGCTTTACGGCTCTAACGCCGCAACTGGCGTGATAAACATTATCACCCGCAAGGGCAGCGGCGACGGGCAGCTCGAACTGGCCTACGAGGGCGGTTCGCTGGCCAGCCACCGGGTCGATTTCGGCTACAGTGTGGCCCAGGCCGGCTGGGCGATCCGCGCCGACCAGAATATCACGGACACCGAAGGCGTCATCGAGGGCGAGAAGTACCGTAACCTGACCACGAGTGTCAAGTTCGGTTACGCGAGCGGAAGCCTGTTCGAATGGGAAACGCTGCTGCGCTACACCCACATGGAGCAGAATTTTGCCGAATTCAACGAAAATTTCGGCGGTTCTCCCTGGACAATCCAACTGCCCGATCCCAACCAGAAGAACGATTTCGATTACACGACAATCGGCACCAGGATCGGCCATTCGATTTTCGACAACTGGCGCCAGGAGCTCAATTTCGGATTCGGCCGCCGCAACAGGCAGACCGTCGACCCGGACGACGGCCTGCTGGGCCGGATGACCGCGCCGTATGACGGGTTCACGCTCGACTACATGAATTTCTACGATACCGGCCAGAGCGTGCCGGTCTACGACCTTCCGTTCGGCCCAGCCGACTATTCGTTCACCGGAACCAATGTCGATATCGACTACCGTCACACGGTCACTTACGAAAGCGAAAAAGCCAACAGTATTCTGACCACCGGGTTCGAATACCTCTACCGCGATTACGAACAGAACGGCACCCAGGGAGAACTGACGCGCAACGTGGGCAATGTCGCCGGCTACATTCACAACCAACTGCTGCTGGCCGAGGATGCGCTGAGTGTCAATACGGGCCTTCGTGTCGACGAGCATCAGGAGTCGGGCGGCTCGACAACCGGCAGCGCCGGTTTCGCCTACGACTGGCGCAGGATCGGGCTGGTGCTGCGGGCGAATATCGGCAGCGCCTACCGGGCGCCGTCAATCTACGAGCTATACACGGCGTCGCCCTACGTGGTGGGCAACCCCGGTCTCAATCCCGAGGAAAGCACCAGCTGGGAATTCGGGTTCGAAAAGTATTCCTGGGAGGGCAAGTTCAAGCTGACCGCAGCCACCTGGCATACGGAGATTACGGACGCGATCATTTTCGAGACCGACCCATCCACGTACATCACCACATACGTCAACGCCGACGAGGCCCGCAGCGATGGTGTCGAGGTTAGCATTACCACCGCTCTCCGTCCCGACTGGCTTGTCGGGCTGAACTACACCTATACCGACAGCCGGAAGTATGTCAAGGCGGACGATTCCTGGTCGCGGATGATCCAGGTGCCGTATAACAAGTTCAATCTGAACCTCACCTGGCTCTACAGGGATTGTTCGCTGAGCGTTGACTGCTACTGGGTCGACGACACCCGGCTTCGCTGGAACAATATCGACCGCCTCGACAGCTATTTCAAACTCGACCTCACCGCCCGCGCTCCGTTGGGAGAGCATCTCGAATTCTCGTTCCGGGTCCGCAACATGCTGGACGAGGATTACTGGGAATCCTACGGTATGCTTGAGCCTGGAGTTGCCGTGTTCGGCGGGTTGAGTCTGAAATACTGATGCCTGGAAGGTTAGCGGATTCTGCTATGCCGAAGCACCGGATAAAATACGAGCGGTTCATCCTCCCGGCCCTGGCGCTCAGCGCCACCTGCCATCTGCTGGCGGCGCTGGTGCCTGCCGGGGCTGTCGAATTCCTGTTCAGGCGGGAAAGTCAGTATTCTCGTCCAGTACGGTTCGAGGTGGTCCAGTTGCCGGAGGAACCGCTCAAGGTGCTCTATACCCGCGAAGACAAACGACACCGGCGGCTGACCATGCAGGTTGTGGGTTTGCCTCCCCTGCCCCGTCCCCGCCTGTCTGTCAACTGGCAAGTAGCTGTGATCGCCCCGGAACTCGGCTCAACTGAACCGCCGTCGGATAACCTGTCAGTTGCCGAGCCTCCACCCGAACCCTCTGCCGCCCCCCCTGATTCGATCGCCGGGATAGACGCCTATCTTTCCAGCGTGCTGTCACGTATCGAGCGGTCGCGCCGCTACCCGGAGACCGCCCGCAGAATGGGCCAGCAGGGCGCGGTGGAAGTCACTTTTGCGATCGGCCGCGACGGGGACCTTCGCCACCCGGCCCGTCTGGTGGGACCATCGCCATTCGGTTCGCTGAACCGGGCGGCATGCAGCAGCATCCAGCGCAGCACGCCGTTCCCTCCGCTTCCCTCCTGTATCGCAGCCGATACGCTTGATCTCATTGTCAGGATCGTCTTCCGCCTGAACTAGCTCCCCAAACGATTGACATCCAGCCGGTGCTCCGTTTACTTTGTTCCAACCAGAGTTGGAACCGATAACCTTCAATAATCAGTTCGGGAGGTCTACGTGAGTAATAAGATCGGAGTTGGGTTTATCGGCGCCGGGTTTATCACCAACTTCCATATCCAGTCGTGGCAGGGCGTGCGTGACGCCGATATCACCGGGATAGTCAGCCTCGCCCACGCCGAGGCGACCGCAGATAACTGCCGCAAATACAAGGTGGGCGACCCAAAGGTGTTCAACAGCGTGACCGAGATGGTGGCCGACCCAGGTGTGGACGCGATCTGGATCTGCGCTCCCAACTACGTACGCATCCAGTTGATGGAGGAGATTGTCGCCGCGCTGACAAGCGGCAAGGGTACCCTGATCGGTATCGCCTGCGAAAAACCGCTGGCCCGTAACGTGGCCGAGGCTCGCAGGATGCTTGAACTGGTCAAGGAAGCCGGTGTCCTGCACGGCTATCTGGAAAACCAGATATTCGCCCCCTCTATCACCCGCGGGCGGGAGATAATCTGGCGTCGCGGGGCTGCTTTGTCGGGAGCACCATACCTTACCCGCTGCGCCGAGGAGCATTCCGGTCCCCACGAACCGTGGTTCTGGAAAGGCGACCAGCAGGGCGGCGGCGTGCTCAACGACATGCTCTGCCACAGTATCGAGGTGGCCCGGCTGCTGCTGACCGATCCGGACAAGAAACGCAGCTCGCTGGTGCCAAAAACGGTCTCCGCCGAGATCGGCTGCCTCAAATGGAGCCGCCCTGAATACGCCGACTTGCTTAAACAGAACAGTAACGGCCAAATCGACTATTACAACCACCCGGCAGAGGACTACGCGCGCTCGACTGTCACGTTCGAGGACGATACCGGGCGAAACTGCGTGGCCGAGGTCAGCACGAGCTGGAGCTTTGTCGGCGCCGGCCTGCGGCTGACATACGAGGTGATGGGCCCCGAGTACAGCATGCAGAGCAACAGCCTGAACACCGAGCTGAACGTGTTCCTCAGCCGCAAGGTTACCGGCAGCGAGGGCGAAGACCTAGTCGAGAAGCAGAACGCCGAACAGGGAATGATGCCGGTGGTGTCGGACGAGCCGGTGATCTACGGCTACACCGAGCAGAACCGCCACATGGCCCGCTGTTTCGCCGAGGGTGTCCAGCCGGAGGAGAGTTTCGAAGACGGGCTGCTGGTGATGCAGCTGCTGATGAGCTCCTACATGGCGGCCGAGCAGAACAGGAAGCTTTCGTTTCCACCCAAGGGGCTGGATGAGTTCGTGCCGAAAGTGGCGCTGGGTACCTGGAAAGCAAAAGACCTGATAGAGGGTCTGGAGCCAGAATAATAGACCTGTACCGCAGGATGATCCAACGACAAAGGGCGGCATCGAGCCGCCCTTCGCCGTTTATGCACTATCTGTTTTCTCGTGCTTTGATTAGGCCCCGAGTCAGGCGGGCCGGCACGTTCATTGCCTGAACCACCAGTCCCGGCAATTCCTCCGCCCGCGGCGATTTGCAATGAACGTGCCGGCCCGCGTCCTTACCGTTTTTCTCGATGGAAAACACGTGGCAGATCACCTAGAACCACGACAGGAACCCGTGGAATATCGCCCAGAGCACGGAGTGGTTGTAGCTCCAGTTGATCGCAATCGCCAGGGCGGCGCCGAAGTGATCCCGGTCTTGACCACATCGGTTTTAGTGTTGCTCATCCTCGAGTTCCATCTTGATCATAAATTCCGTGCGCAGACGGCCCTCCAGCGGGCATGGCCTGCCGTTGATCATCGCCTTGAGCGCCTCGATTTCCGAGCGGCTGAAATTGGCCCCATGCAGGATATGCTCCTCGAACGACTCGTAGGCCCAGGGCGCCACCGCCCGGGCGATATCTCCCAGCACGTTGGCGTACTGGCGGATTTCCCACTGGGCGTGTTGGTCCATGCGCAGCTTGAGGAAATGGAACAGGTTGTGGAGGTCGATCTGCCAGTACCACTCGGTATAGAGGGTCAGCGGCAGGTTGATCCGGGCCAGCTCCCGTGAGACGCCGTCGTCGAGCATGGCGCGGTAGTTGGCGTAGACATTTCCGCAGTCGTTTTCGATCAGGGAGATCACCTTTGCCTGGAGTTCAGGCGGCACTTCCTCGTCGCTGGAAGCCTGGACGTTGAACGTGTCCTGCCGGTGGATCCGCTCGGGTGCGGGGATATAGAACTCGTCGGTCATCTCGCTGTAGCGGCCCGAGTACTCGTTCAGGCGGGCTGTGCGGTGACGGATCCACTGGCGGGCGACAAAAATCGGCAGCTTGGCGTGAATCGTGATTATCACTTGCTCGAACGGCGAGGTGTGAAGGTGGCGCATCAGGTAGTCGATCAGGGCCTTGTCGCGGCGGACCGTGGTGGTACCCTCGCCGTAGGAGACACGGGCCGACTGGACTATGCGGGCGTCGCCGCCGAGGTAGTCCACCAGGCGGACGAAACCTTTATCAAGGACGCGGATTTCTTGATCCAGAAGCTTTTCTGCTTCGGGGGAGGTAAGACGGGCCATGTATGTTCCTCCACACTCTTCGAGCTGATAGGCCTGAGTTCTTATGTCAATTTTGGTTGATAGCTGAACATAAGAGCGGCGAATTGGTAGAACAAGGGAAAAATCGAGAGGTGTGTGGTGGGGGTTAAAAATACCAGCTCGTAGTCGCGAAAAACGTATTTTTCGCCAGCTTGAACTCCCCCCGGTCGTTGGAGAGCATCGCGCCGAACTCCAGATCCAGGTTCTGGCGCACGTTCCAGCCCAGCCGCGGCCCGGCAAACACTCCCCCCTCCTCCAGGTCGACACTCAAATAACCGGTGAGATGCACCAGCGGGTGCAGCCGGTAGTCTACATATCCGCCGGCCAGGTGGCTGCTCAACGTCAGCACGCTCCCGGCGCGCGAGCGGTCCAGCGCGCCCAGCAGCTCCTGTTCGCTGAGTGCGCCGGAGTTGTACAGGTACTCCCCGGTCAGCATCAGCCTGAAGCCTAACCGGTAGTCCACCCCCAGTACGAGCTGGTCGTAGTCCTCGCCCGCGTCGGTGAAATTATGCAGCCACTCGCCGCGGAACCCCGCCGCGCCGATCTGGCCGCTGAAATCGGCCCCGAGTACGTTGTCCCGGAAAAAGCGGCCGGCCATCACCGAGAAATCGTAGTCGGCCACGTTGGTGTTGAACTTGAGCGCGCCCCGGTTCTCACGGGAGTTGCGGGACTGGGCCCAGACCGCGTGAAGCTGGCTGAGGTCGCCCAGGGCGATCTCCAGGTTGGCGGCATCGGCTCCGTGAAGCTCTCCCGGTTCCACCAGCGCGAATGTGACCGGATTGAACAGATCGGTGGGGTTCCAGAAATAGCCCGTGCCCCAGCTTACCTGCTGACGGCCCAGCGTAAAACGCACGGGGTAGGAGTCGTACTCCGCGTAAGCACGGTAAAGCCTGTGCCGCCAGAGGAACTCCCCGCCTCCGGTGATCCGGCTGTCGAGATTGACCAGTTCCACCGGGGCCAGCCGCCCGAACGTGCGGTATTCGTCGCTGGAGAGATAATCGCCGGCGCGGGCCTCGTGGTCGTAGACCACGCTGGCGCGCCAGACGCCGTGCCAGGTGAACAGCCAGTCCGTGCGCACGCGCTGGATATCCAGCAGGTAGGACTCTTCCCGGGCAAATGATCCCAGCGCCACCGTGCTGCCGATCGCGAGCACGTTACGGGCCTCGCCCCGGTGACGGACCGTCAGGCTCTGGCCGTCGTAGACTGTCGCCGCCGCAAGGCTTCCAGGCAGCAGCACAGTCAGCAGCAAAATCGCCAGGCATGCGCTAGTGCTGCTCATCTTCCCCGCTTTCGCCGTCGACAACCAGCCCGTCGCGCAGCCTCACCACCCTGCGTGCCCGTTCCACCACCCGCGGGTCGTGGGTGGAAAAGAGGAACGTCACCCCGCGCTCGCGGTTGAGAGCCTCCATCATGTCCAGCAACTGCCCGGCGGACTCGCTGTCGAGATTGGCGGTCGGCTCATCGGCCAGCACCAGCCGGGGGTTGGTGCTGATCGCCCGGGCGACGGCCACCCGCTGCTGCTGGCCTCCGCTCAGACGGGTCGGGCGCCGGTCGGCCATCTCACTCAACCCCACCGTCTCCAGCAATTCCAACGCTTTGCGGCGGCGCTCGGCGGCCGGAATCCCGCGCAGCATCAGCACGTACTCCACATTTTCCGCCGCGCTGAGAACCGGGAACAGGTTATAGGCCTGGAAGACGAACCCGATATTGTGCAGGCGCACTTTGGAGAGCTCTCTTTCTCCGGCCAGGTCGAGCCTGACATCATCCAGGGTGATCTCGCCGCTGGTGGGACGGTCCAGGCCGCCGACAAGGTTAAGCAGGGTGGTTTTGCCGCAGCCCGAGGGTCCGACCACCGAGACAAACTCCCCGGCGGCAAGTTCCAGATCGACGCCGCGCAGGGCCGGCGTTTCGATCTCTCCGTTAACATAGGTTTTTATCAGTCCCCTGGCCTGCAGGATAAAATTACCGTCCACCATGTTTCCTCCATCGGTTGACTTCCGCTCATTCGAACTGAATCGCCTTGACCGGTTCCACGCGCGCCGAGCGCCAGGCCGGCCAGATCGATGAGACCACCACCGCCGCCTCGGCGGAAAGAAACGAAACCAGCCACTCCAGCGGCTCGATATGCGGATGGATGACGCTGCCGAGGCCCATGTATTCCATCGCCCCGGCCCACTTGGCCAGATTCAGCCCGTTGACGCTCAGGTAGCCGTTGAGCAGCCATGCCGCGCCGCCACCCACGATTATCCCGGCTACGCCCAGCAAGGCGGCCTCAAGCATCACCATCACCATCACCTGGCCCGGAGTCGTGCCCACGGCCCGCATCACACCCAGCTCGCGAGTGCGGTCCATCACGGCCATCAGCATGATGTTGATCACCCCGAACGCCATCGCCAGGTAGATAATCAGGTAGAAAACCCAGATAAAGCTGTCGAACATATCTATCGACTGGGCCAGCAGCGGGCTGACCTCTTTCCACGGACTGACTTCGAGAACAGTATCATCCACGAGCGCCCGGATACCGTCGACAATCGGTTCAAGCTCGGTGCTGCGGTCGGCGCGCACGAGGATCGCGGTGAGCTGGTCCGGTCGACCCACCAGCTCGCGCATCGCAGCCAGGGTAACGAACGCGGCGGATTTTTCCCAGGTCGGAGAATTGGATGTGAAGATGCCGCCCACGCGGAACAGGCGGCTCTGGAGATCGCCCTCTCGGTCCTGGGCCATCGCCACCAGCTTTTCGCCCAGTCCGATGCCCAGATGGTCCGCCAGCTTGCGGCCGATCACCGCCTTGTTGTCCTGTCCAGGCTGAAGGTACTCGCCCTCGGCAATCCTCGCGCTGACCGCGGTGATCCGTCGCTCCCGCTCGGGATCGATACCCACCAGATCAACCCTGTTCGATTTCTCCGCGCTGTGCACCAGCACCGCGGCAGTTAGCCTGCCGCCGGCCGCCTGTACGCCCTCGACCCTCTGGATTTCCTCCAGCAGCCCCGGCGGCTGCTCGAATGCATTGGACTGGACCGGGTGCTGATGGTAGCCGCGGCTTGTCACCTGCACGTGGCCCAGTTCCAGCTCTATCGACACTTCGACCATCTCGTAGATAAACCCGTTCGAGATACCGTAATAGACCAGCAGCCCGAACAGGCCCACCGAGATCCCGCCGATCATGATCAGCGAGCGCGAATAGTTGCGCCACAGGTTGCGCCAGGCGATTGAAGCAAATGTTCCCATTCCCGCTCCATCAGTTAAACTCAACGCCCCCGCGAGACAGCCTCGGCCGGTCCGATCCGGGCCGCGCGCCAGGCGGGGTAAACCAGCGCCAGCAATATCACCGCCGCCACGAACAGGTTTGGATAAATCAACGTGTACCAGGTTACGCGGGCGTAGATGCGGGGATCCATGCCGTAGTGCTTGTAGATCTCATCGCCCATCCCGCTGAAATCCAGCGGGTGGATGCTGTTGTAAACCGAGGCGCCGATCCCGACCGCGTTGGCCAGCACGAACCCCAGGCCCACCAGCAGCGCCGCCTCGAACAATATCAGTCCGACAACTCTGCCCGGGCTGGCTCCCAGGCTGCGCATGATCCCGAATTCCCTGATCCGCTCCATCACGCTCATCAGAAACGTATTGAGCACCATGAACCCGATCACCAGCAGCAGGATCAGGTTGGTCAGTATGCCGAAAATGTTGTCCAGCTCGACCAACTGGACTAAGTCCGGCAGAATCTCCCGCCAGCCGATAACTTCCAGTTCCTGCCCAGCCAGGCGCGATTGAAGCTCCGCAATCAACGGCTCGACTTCCTCGCTGGAGGTGGCCATCACCACGGCCGTGTTGGCCTTGCCCTGCATGTCCAGCATCTCGCGGGCCGACTCCAGGCTGACCAGCAGCCCCGCGCGGTCGAGCTGGGGGGCGTGGCTGCGGATCGTGCCGCGCACCACTCTCAGCGCCCCAGACAGCGAGCCGTAGTAGTCCTGGGTGACGATAATCACCGTGTCCCCGATCCCGATCCGCAGGTTTTCGGCCAGGTCGGCGCCCACCAGCGCTCCCTCGATATCGCCGGGTTGAAGGTAGGTTCCCGCTTCGATCTTCTCGTCCCAGTGGATAAACCTGCGCTCGCGCTCCGGCTCGATCCCCACCATCATCGCCGCGAAACTGGTCTCGCCCACGCTGGCCAGCGCGAACGTGGAGATCCGTAAACCCCAGTCGTCAAGTCCCGGAATACCACTGTCCAGCACGGCGGCAAACTCGCTGTCGGGAGCGAACACCTTGCGCAGACCGGGATCGTCGTGGAACCCGCGGCGATGAACCTGGAGGTGGCCCGTGAACGACTCCACCGAGTTGCGAATAATCTGCTCGTGGCTGCCCTCGGTGAGACAGAAACCCCAGATCGTGAGACTCAGCCCGAACACAACCGCGGTCACGGTCAACACGGAACGCCAGCGGTGCCGCCAGTTGTTGCGCCAGGCTAGCTTGAAGAAGATCACGCCCCCCCCTCCTATCTGGAACGTTCCAGGTGCTGGCGGGTGAAATAACGATCCGGAATCCCGACATTGAAATCCACATCGAGAATCTCCAGCACGGTCTGGTTTCCCTTATCCTTGAGATGAGGTTCGAGTATCCATTTCGAGGGGATCTCGCGGCCGTCCATGGTCCTGATTTCCTCGAAATACATGGTACGCACCTTACGGCCTTTCTCGTCGTAATACTCCTCGCGCAGGAGCATGAAATCTTCCTGCCGGACCCAGAACTCGATCCTGTCCCACACCACCGCCGCATCTTCGTGGGGAACCAGCCGCGCATGCCAGGCGGGTATCCCGCGCAGAGTGTCCGCACCGATAAGTTCGTGGCTGTAGTCATCCAGCAGGGAGCTTTCCTTGAGCAGGTCATCGTTGGTGAAATCAGACCCCATCCATGAATCCATCATCATCGATGGCGGGATTTTCACCGTCCGCTCGATATCGGGCAGGAAAGTCCACATCTGGCCCTCGCGCTTGAGGAACGCGGTCCCCTGCTCCCTGGGCGGGTCGGTAACTTCCATGTATGCCAGCTCCTTGCCCCGCTCCC
The DNA here is from genome assembly GCA_019456185.1 of Candidatus Glassbacteria bacterium. Taxonomy (NCBI): domain Bacteria; phylum Candidatus Glassiibacteriota; species Candidatus Glassiibacteriota bacterium. The sequence continues at coordinate 34,887 of VRUH01000027.1, forward strand.
AACTGTTCATGGTGATACTGCGGCTCCAGTCCGGACGGACAATTATCATCCGGTAGGTGGAGGTATTCGACGAGCCCCGCATCAGGGTGTCAGCGTGCTCGATAATCCTCCGCGCCAGCGTGCTGTCCAGCTCCTGCGCGGTCACGGGCATTGCGGTCAGTACAGCGGCCGCCAGGAAACCGATTGTCGACAATCTCTCTGCTGTGTGCACTTTTCCGCTCCTCCTCAGCCGGTTTCAGAGCTTGAATAAACGGCAGATCGTCTGCTTCAAATCCTGTCTGGCCCGCTGGCTTTCGGCCAGCTCCGCCGGCTCCAGTTCCATGATCCGGTAAAACCACAGGCCGTCCAGCAGTACCGCCAGCAGATAGCTCAAAGGCCCGACATCCGTGCGGCCCAGCTGACGGAACATCGATTCGACGAACTCTACGTAGCGGGCCATGAATTTTTCGGTATGCGGCCGAACCAGCTTCATCAGCGCCGGGTCCATGGTCGCCCGGTAGATAAACATGATCTCGTCGCTGGGAGATATCTGCTCGACAGCGAAATCGACCATGCCCCGCAGGGCCTCTCCCGGATCCTCGTGGCCGGCCATTTCTTCGAACTGCTCAGCGAACAGGCTCTCGAAAAAGCGGTCGAACACCTTTAGATACAGCTCGTCCTTGCCCTCGAAATACATATACAGGCTGCCCTTGGCCATCCCGGCCTGTCCCGTGATATCCTCGATCCGGATATCCGCGTAGCTGCGGGCGGCCAGCAGGTCGACAGCGGCCCGCTGGAGTCGTTCGATACTCTGCTCGCGCCGTTCGGCGTGACGGTCACCGGGGGGAGTCATCCGGCCTCCTGCATATAGTGACTGACCGTTCAGTCATAATTATAGGACAATCAATGATCTTTGTCAAGGACTGACCATGGAAAAAATAGTCGGGGAACTAGCCGCCGGTATCGAGTGAAAGACGCGGAACTCTATCCCGCTCCCAGCGGCCGGTCCAGCAGCGGGTGGGAACCATCGGCCACCTTGCGGGCGGTGGCGCGGATAAAATCGGTGAACGGCTCCTTGTCGGCTGCGTCCAGGGTGACGAGCGCCATCCCGGGCGAGTGTTTCCGCGTGGCGGCGAGCACTTCGCCATTGAACTTCAGCACCATGCTTTCGTGCCAGGCCGGGGATTGCGACGTGTTCGAGGCGCTGAGGTAGAAGCCGTTTTCACTGGCGCGGGTGATCAGGGTAGCTGGCGCGACAGAGCGCATGTGCGCCGCACGAGGATCGCCCGCCTGGTAGCTGCTGATCAGCACCAGGCTTGCCCCCACCAACGACAGCCTGCGGAACAGCTCGGGAAAACGCATGTCGAAGCAGATGGTCATCCCGACCGTGAAATTCTTGATCCGGGTCACCGCCAGATGGTTGCCGGGGCTGTAGGCCTCGCTGTCAGTCTCGGTGAGGAAAATCTTGTCGTAGCGGCTGACCTGTTTCCCCTCGGGGCCGATCAGGAAAAGGCTGTTGAACGGTTTCGCCACCTCCGGCTCGAAATGCGTGCTTCCGTAGGCGATCCACACTCTCCGTTTCGCGGCCAGGTTGGCGATATTTTCGCAGCGGCGGCTGAGCAGTCCGCGGTCGATATCGTCCATGCTTTTAAGGTGGATGCGATTGTAGCCGGTCAGGGCGGTCTCGGGGAAATGCACCAGCTCCGCGCCCTCGTCGGCCGCCCTGGTTGTCCAGCGCTCGATCGCCCGCCAGTTCCGCTCGATATCGCCGGATACCTCGAAGCCCACGCACGCCACTGTCAGACTGTTTCCGCCCATCGCCATCATCGCCTCCTGTTATATTGCAGTTAACTCCTGCCACAATATAACAACTCCGGCAAGAGTGTAAAGCTGTGGCCCGATCCAGCCGCCGCTGTTATCTTGAACCAGGCCACGTCAGTCCAAAGCGAGAGAGAAGATGAGCGTACCGGGTCCCGCTACATTCCCGCTGCCGAACCTGCTGAACCGTCATGCCGGCCCGGCGGCCAGGGTGCTGATTATCCGTTCCGGCCCGCTTGAGCTTGTCCAGGATATTCTCGCCGTGCTCTCGGAGTGGAACTCCGCTCTGGAAGTGGTCCAGTATTGCCACGAGGGACAGGAACTCGACATCCTCAGCAACCTGATTTACAGCCATCCCGGTTATTTCAGGCTGAAGCACGCCGATCTGGACACTTTGCGCAGCCGGAATTTCGACCTCGTGATTGTGCCCTACGCCACCGACCGCCGCCTGCACCCGGAGTACCACGAAGTTGACCTGATCGCGATAGAGACCGGTGCCGAGGCTGTGATCGCAGTCTACTGGGACCGGACCGCCCTGCTGCTCGATGAGAACCTGCTGGAGCGTAAAGAGCGGGAGGCGGTGAGGCCCTACCTGGAGCAGAAAAAGTCGGCGATCGAGGAAATCAGGCGGTTCACCGGCGAGGACCCGGAAGTGATCGAGGACAAGTGCCACCTGGCCGCCGCACGGGGTGACTGCCTGTGGCGCGAGCAGTCGCCCGCCTCCGAGTGTGAGATCGAGGAGTTTTACAGCGGAACCGATTTTTATATCTACGCCCTGATGAAAGAGTGCGACTGGCGCGGAGCCAGGAGCTGGCTGGCCGGGCTCCTGGCCGATGAGATCCCCCCGGAGTCCTCGGTGCTGGACTATGGAGCAGGCTGCGGAGCGCTCGGAATCGCGATGGCCGAACGGGGTTACGATTTCACCCACCTCGACCTGCCGGGCCCGCTGCTCGAGTTCGCCCGCTCACGGTACAGGGCGCGCGGCCTGGAAGTAACTGTCGCAGCCGCCGAGCAACCGCTGCCGCTCAGTGAGAGCTACGACGCAATTATCTGCATCCACGTGCTGGAACACGTGCCGGACCCAGAGGACAAGCTGCGCCACTTGGCCGGGCACCTGGCCCCGGACGGCTCGTTGTGTATCGCGATTCCGTTCGAGGCCAACCCGGTGGGCGGAGAACATCCCGGCCTTCACCTCAACCGTCTCACCGATCAGCGCTACCAGACCCTGATCGCCGAACTGGGGTTCGAGTGCGTGCGGCAGGTCGATGACCTGGATATTCTCCGTCGCCCCTGAACCCGCTTCAGACCTGCCACGCCGCCTGGACCATGTCGGTCGCCTCATCCCGGCTAGCCAGCAAAACTTCCGGTGACTTGCGGCCAGAGAGTCCGCCAGACGCTCCGGCTGCTCGTGCACGCCGTTTTTCGGATGGCCCGAGGCCGTTACCGGATCGAGATATGTCAGCTTGAGACCCGCAAGCAGGTTCTGGAGCTGCTTGATCATTTTCGCCGACCAGGCGAACGAGCCAATCACCCCGGCCGGATATTCCGAGTGGCCACCAAGCAGAGCCAGGATCAGCAGAGCGACGATGAAACCTCCCCTGGCGTGCGCCCGGTGAAAACCCGCGGACAACTGTTGCTGCCCGGAGCTGTTATCGGCGTGCTGGTCCTGCTGGATTACTCAGTTGTTTCGCGGCTGCCACGTCTCTGCCTGTGGTATAAGCTCACCGGCACCGACTGCCCGCTCTGCGGCCTGACCCGCTCCCTGATCGCGCTCGGAGATTTCAAGCTCTCGCTGGCCTTCGAGCTGCATCCGTTCGGGCCGGCTGCGGCCGCGGCTCTACTGGTCTGGCTGGGGCTATTAACGACAGGGCTGGTAACAGGAAAAGAGCTTGCCGGCCTTCCCCGGCGGCTGCTGACAGCCGCCGGGGCGCTGGCGTGTCTTGCATGGTTCCTCTGGTGGCTTATCGGGGTAGTTGGGCCTCAGGCGGCAGACATCCTGCCGAACTTGCGGTAACGGTATGAACCGAGCCAGTACAGCCCGATTCCGATCACCAGGTTGCTGAGCAGGGCCCAGAAAGTAATCCAGCGTTCGCTCGTGGTAAGTTCGCCCAGGAAAAACAGGCCCATCATCGCGGCGATCAGGACCATCACGACGCCCAGAATCTTGAATGAGCTGAGATCGGCTTCGGCATGCTCGTGCCCCTCGCCCAGCTCGGCCGCCACGTCCACCGGCCTATCCATCTTCCGGAAAAACCTGGCGACCTCTGTCATGTAAAGCTTACCGGGGACTATTTTCAGCCGGCTGACCACCTCGGTCATCATCGCCCAGGCCACTGCCAGGACAATCAAGGTTTTGGGACTGCTGTAAGCGCTGAAAATAACCTGCTGGACCCAGGCCAGGCTGCCGGCATCCACCGCACCATCGATCCTGGGCAGGTTGAAATAGAGAAACATCCCATAGAGAAAATACCAGATACCCAGGAGGTAGATCAACGCCTTGCCCCAGAACCTGATCCTGGCGCTTCCGCCGAACTCGTCGGCGAAAAACATCCCGGGAATAAAAAACAGGGCACAGAGCAGCGGGTACTGGACCGCCTGGAACAACTCGTAACCCAGGTGTTTCTCCCAATTCCAAATAGCGAACACACCACCCACCGCCATCCCGACCAGGATCACCGTGTACGGCACCCAGTTGGGCGTCCGCTTGTAGACCAGACCCAGGATAACCGGGACAGCCACCGGGATACCCAGTACGCTGGCAACCTTGAACATCAGGTCGAACACGCCCAGATCGGGCAATGTGCTGTAGAAATAGGCGATCATAATGCTGACCAGGCCCATCACCAGCGTAACCACCATCCCCAGCCGGTGCATGAATTTCTTCGACGCGTCCTTGATAAACACCGTGCAGATAATGTCCTTGGTAATCACCGCGCTGTACATATTGTAGAAGGTGGACAGGCTGCTCATGGTGGCGGCCAGAATGCCGGCGATCAATACTCCCCGCAGACCTTGGGGCAGGACTTTCATGCTGATGAACACATAGGCCGCCTCGCTGGGTTTGGTCAACCCGAACGCCTCGGCCACATCCTGGCCCAGGTCGGGGAACAGCACCCGGCAGGCCATCGCGGGTGTGAGCCAGATAAACGGTCCGATGAAACAGAGGATTGCGCTGAGCCCGGCGATCTTGCTCGCCTCGCGCTCATCGATAGCGGAGAAATAGCGCTGTGCGCCGCCGCCGCTGTTGAACATGAAAAAACCGTTGATGAACTGGAAGACAACAAACATCTTGGTGATATCGGCTTCCTCGTTGAAGGGCAGCCAGTATTTAGGCGGCGCGTTGGCAACCAGCGCATCCAGCCCGCCGACCATGTTTACGCTCAGGATCGTTACCAGAATCGCAATCGGCAGGAGAATGAAAAACTGGAGGCTGTCGGTGATACAAACGCCCCACAAGCCGCCGATCATCGTGTAGGCCAGGATGATGATCCCGCAGCCGAAAATAACCCAGGTTACCGGGATATGAGTGGCGGCGCTGAGAAAGATGCTGAGCGCATAGAGCCAGATGGCGCACTGGAAAATCGTGATCGGGGTATTGGCCCAGGAGATGAACTGGTGGACATTGAAGTCGAACCGCTCGGAGAGGTACTCGAGGATGGTCATGCTGCGGGTTCGTCGCCAGCGCCTGGCGAACACGAAATAACCGAACCCCAGGCCCAGCACCGCCCCCCAGTACATCGAGAAGATACTGATCCCGCTCTCGTAGGTCTTCCCAGCCCCGCCGGTAAAAGTCCAACTCGAAAAACTGGTCATGAACAGGCTCAGCCCGGCCAGCCAGTAAGGCAGCTTGTTCCCGCCCTTGAAATAATCGTCGGCATCCTTGTTCCACCTGGACATCAGCACGCCGACCGTAATCATAATCACCATGTAGGCGACCACAACCAGGTAATCGACCCTGGTCAGTCCTTCCATTTCGGACATCGAGAACTCCTTGGATTCTCAGCTGAACACAACTTACGCCGGCGGGGGGATTGCGGTCCAACGGAAATTCGATTCCGTGGTATTGGCAACGGAAAAAGAAGATACAGCCTGCCTTATGACAAAGCAACATAATGTTCCGCTGCCCGGATCCGGCAATTCCCGTCTTCGCCCGGATGCTTAGTACTGGCTAACTGCGATTTAATCTCTTAACTTTCATTTTAACATCCGGAGCTCGTTAAACTGTCAACATGAAAAATGTTTCAATGGCCAGATACACGGTAAGGATTCCGGGACGCGGTTATTGCTGGCATGCCGAAATTATACACGCCATGCTGACCGTTCTGGAACGGGCAGCAAACGAATCGAGTCCATTGTGGCTGACCCGCGGGCTGATGGACATCCAGGTCAACCCGGCCAGTCGGCGGGCGGCGCGCGTACGACAGTCCGCGCGTGCCGGCCGGCATGCCTGTGCGTCTGCACAGGCGCCGCCCGCCGACAGAGGTAAGTAAAATCCACAATGCACCGGAGAAAATCACATGTCGGATAGCATAACTCGTAATGAATTTCTGCGGAGGTCCGCCGCCGCTGCCACCGGCTTCGGAATCATCGCTTCCAGCCATTCGGCCGCCGGTCAGCAGCGAAGCCGGAACCTTGGTGTCGGTCTGATCGGCTGCGGCAACCGGGGAAGATCATTGCTTCGTTCGATGATGGCCTTGCCAGAATTAACATTTCCGGCTGTCTGTGATACCGACGCGGACAATGCTGATACCGCAGCCAGGATAATCACCGACAGAGGCCTGTCGAAACCGCAAACCTACACTAACGGCCCGGAGGATTTCCGCCGCCTGCTCGACAGACCGGACCTGGATGCGGTCGTTATCGCCTCGCCGTGGCACTGGCACACACCGATGGCGGTCGCGGCGATGGAGGCCGGCAAGTACGCTGGTGTCGAGGTTCCGGCCGCGATTACGCTCGATGAGTGCTGGCGGCTGGTGGAGACTCATGAAAAAACCGGTACGCCCTGCATGATGCTCGAAAACTGGAGTTTCCGCCGCGACAACCTGGCCGTGCTGAACATGATCCGCCAAGGCCTGCTCGGCGATATTGTCCATTGCCACTGCGCCCACAGCCACGACTGTATCGACCACTGGTTTTTCAGCCCCGAGGGAGAAATCCGCTGGGGAGGGCAGTACCTGCTGTGGCGCAACGCCGACCAGTACCCGACCCACAGCCTGGGACCGGTGTTGAGCTGGATGGATATCGGGTGCGGTGATTATTTCGACTACATGACCAGCACTGCCACGCGCTCCAGCAGTATCAACGACTATTTCAGCAGGGAGTTCGGCGCTGACCACCCCAATGCCCGGCGCAGTTACGCCCAGGGGGATATTGTCACCAGCGTGGTACGCACAAGGCTGGGCAGTACGGTGGTCATCAACTACGACATGCAGCTTCCCAGGCCATACGACAACCGCTGGATGATCCAGGGTACGCGCGGAATCTACAACGAGCAGCGCAACTCGGTCTACCTGACAGGGGTCAGCCCGGCCTACCACGAGTGGGAACCGTTCGGCCCCTATCAGGAAAAATACGAGCACGCCTGGTGGCGGGAAATCAGGGAAAACCCTCCGTCCGACGGGCACGGCGGTACGGATTACCTCGAACTGAAAATGTTTTTCGAGGCTGTCCGGAGAGGCGATCAGACCCCGATCGATGTCTACGACTCGGTAACAATGAGCGCGATTATCCCGCTCTCCGAGCAGTCGATAGCCACCGGCAGTTCGCCGGTCCGCTTCCCCGATTTTACCCGCGGAGCATGGAAGCGGCGGAAACCCTCATTCGCTGTGGACAATTGATCGACTGCGGTAATTCTCGTAGGAGGGGTTCAGGCTGTCCGAACTGCTGGACGAGGTCGGCACCAAAAACTCCGCCAGCCACGCCCTGTTCTACGTGGTGGATGGTTATCACAACTTTCTTACGGTCAACTTTATCCGGGTTAACGATATTATCGTGGCGACCCATGCCAACGGCAAACCCCTCCGCGAGGACCGGGGGTTTCCGCTCCACGTCATCAGCCAGAGCAAATACGGCTACTAATGGTGCAAGTGGGTTGTCGGGATCGTACTTTCGGATGGCCCGCAGGATGCGGGGTTTTACGAAAACCGCGGCTACTCGGACGATGGAAACCTCGGCGATCACCCCTACAACCCGGATAAGGACAGGTTGCAGCCCTGACACATTCTCCCCGAATCAGATCCACTGCTGGAGCGCCTCGATAAGTTTCTGCGCCTGGTCCGGGCTGGAGATGTTGAACTTGCTCTGCTGACGGTACTCGTCACTCATCTTGCGGTAACGGCGGATCGTGTAGCGATCCTTGCTGAACTGATCCTTCCCCCGTTCCCACTGCTGGTAGCGGAAAATCACCGTGGACCAGGCTCCCTTCGAGAGCACGACCTTGTCCAGTTCCTTGACCAGCACCTGCCCGTCCTCTTCATATTGAATCGTCACATCGTTGATATCGCTCGCCATCCACCGTGCTCCTTTTTAAAACATTTTTATTGTCCGCAGCAATGCCAAAGGCTAAAGCTTAATTACCGCGGGGCTATTTATCAACCCTGATGTCCAGTCTGTCAAGTGAAAGTCGCTTCAACTCCCGCCAATCGGTGAGTCCCTGGTCGATTTGAATCCGGTAAGCCTCCTCCAGCACCCTGCCCATTTCCGGTCCCGGCTGCATGACGTCCAGCAGGTGACGGCCCAGCAGGACCGGTTTTTCCGGCTCGTTCTCGACCCGACAGCGCCTGGACATCTCCCTGAACCAGTCCACCATTGCGCTCTCACGTTCCAGAGGCTGATCCGAGCCGGGGTTGGTGCCGCGGTAGTCGGCCTGGGCCAGACGAGCCAGCAGTTCGAGATCGGCTTCAGGGTGAAGTTTCAGCGCCAGGCGCTTGAACGCTTTCCCGGATGAGTTGTTCTGCTGAAACTGCAGGGGCTTCATGTGCTCGGCCACCAGTTTGATTACCCCCTCCCGCAGTTTCCGCCTGCCGGAGAGCCGGCTCAACACCTTACCGGCCATCTCCGCGCCGGTCCTGTCGTGCTCCGGCGCCCTGATCCGGCCATCGCGGACCACGGAAGTCACCGGCTTGCCGATATCATGCAGGAGGGCCGTCCACATCAGCAGCAGATCGCGTTCCCGGTCTCCGCTGCGCAGAGCTGCGGCGGCGTCCACAACCTGCAGCGTGTGGGTCCAGACATCGCCCTCCGGGTGCCACTCCGGGTCCTGACCGGTTTCCCGCAGGGGGACGAGTTCCGGCAGAATCTCCCCCAGCCTGCCTGTCGAGTCCAGCCAGCGCAGGCCGAGAGCGGGTCGCCCGGCAAGCAGCCACATCTTCTCGAACTCCTCCCCGACCCGCTCCCTGCTCACTGACGAGATATCCATTTCCCGGCAGGTTCTCTGCAAGGTCTCGTCAGGCTGCATCTCAAAGCGCGCCGTGAACTGCATTACCCGGTAAAACCTCAACGGGTCCTCGATAAACAACACTGGGTCGGGTGTTCGCAGGATACCCTGCTCCATATCTTTCCGCCCGTTCCACGGATCTACCAGCTCACCGCTCAACACGTCGCGCAGCATGGCGTTCATCGTCAGGTCGCGGCGGCGGGAGGCCTCGCGGAAACTCATTTCCGGATCCACACTCACCACCGGATGACGTCCTCTGCTGTCTCTGCGCGGGACCGACCATTCCACTTCCAGGCCCTCCAGGCGCAGCACGCCGAATTGCCGGCCGACCAGAAGAACCGTACCGTAACAGGCAAGCAACCCTTCCAGATCATCCAGCGCCAGCCCGTACACTTCGATATCCACGTCCTTGGACTCGACTTCCAGGACCCTGTCGCGCACCACGCCCCCGGCATACATCGCCCGCCCGCCCCGCCTCGCAATCTCTCCGGCGATCCGGCCGACCACCTCCAATTGTCTTTTGTTCAGCAGCCTGTCCATGATTTATGATAGCCTGTCTGATGGCGAGATAAAAAAACCCGCCAACCGACGGGCCGTCCAGCGGGAAAAATTCGCACCAGATTCAATTGAACAACTCATTCCGCAGCAGGTGGTACTCGTCGAAAAACCGGCCGCGCTCCAGATACAGGACCACGAAACTCGCCAGGGCCACGGACCCCAGGATCGCCATCATGATCACCATCTGGTAGCGGATCGCATCGAGCGGGTCCACACCGCCGAGAATCTGCCCGGTCATCATTCCTGGTATGAACACCAGGCCGATCCCGCTCATCGAGCTGAGGGTGGGGATCAGGCTGGCCCGGAACGCCGAGCGCAGCAGGTCCCGGGTGGCCTCGCCGCCCGTGGCGCCGTGGGCAAGGTGGGTTTCAACCAGTTTACGCTGCTCCCTGACCCCTGAATAGAACCGCTCCAGGGCCAGGGCGCACCCGTTCATCGAGTTCCCCAGCACCATTCCGGCCAGCGGGATAAAGTAGCGCGGGGCGTACCACGGATCGACCTGCACAACCGCCAGGGCCAGGAATGCCGATACGCTCCCCGCCCCGGCCAGCATCGCCACGCCCAGGATCGCGGTCAAGCCGCCGAACTTGATCCCCGTACGGGCCAGAACCGTGCGCGCCGCGAAAAACACCATCGCCACGAACACGCCAACCGTGACGTACCAGATATGGATCTCGAACAGGTATTCCAGCACGAAGCCGATAGCCAGCAACTGGAGAGCCATGCGCAGGATGGAGAACCACAGGTCCCGTCCCAGTCGCAGCCGGTTGGCCCAGATGATCAGCCAGACCGGCAGGGCCAGCGCGAAGGCCGCCAGCAGACCGGCAACCGTGATATCGTAAAACCTGGGAGTCATTCTCCGGTCTCCAGAAACGAGCGAAGCTCATCGGCCCTGATCCCGTCGCGCGAGGCCCGCACTCTTCCGGCCTCAAGCAGGATCTGCCTGCCGCAGCGCTCCACCAGCGACGGGCTGTGAGTCACCAGCACAATTGTCAACTCCGGGAATGCTTCGGCAATGCTATCGAACACTTCCTCGGCGGTGATCAGGTCCAGCGCGCTGGTTGGTTCATCGAGCAGGATCGCCTCGGGCCGCAGAGCCAGGGCGCGGGCAATAGCTACCCGCTGCTTTTCCCCTCCAGACAGCTTGTCGGCCCGGACGTGGAGCATATCGCCGTCCAACCTGGTGGCTTCAAGCAATCCGGCGAGTTCATCCTCCAAGGGACTGCCGGTTCCTCCCGCACTGGCATAGGTGTAAGGCAGGGTAAGGTTGTCGGCCACAGTCCCGCCCCACAGCAGCGGCTCCTGATGCACCATCGGCAGGCGGCGCCTGATACCCGTAATCTCGGCAGGACCGGGAGCGAGACTATTGTATGTGACCGTGCCGCTGTCTGGCCGCAGCATGAAACACAACAGCCTGAGCAACGTAGATTTACCGGACCCGCTGCGGCCCACCACCGCTGTTCTGCCGCCGGTTTTGAGAGTCAGGTTTACGCTGTCGAGCACAAGCTTGCCGCCCAGGGTAACGTTGACCTGTTTCAACTCGAACATGCGGTCCTCGGGTGATGGGATACGGGAAGCCGATGTTTGTGCGGCCGCGTCAACTTATTCCCCGGTCAGGAGATGGGCAATGCGCAGCTTACGGTTGGAACTCACTTTACCGCAGAAGATCAATGTGTCGCCTCGCTTGAGAGGCTCGTCGCCGTCAGGGGCGAAATAGCACTGGCTGTCGCGGCAGAGCGCTATCGGTGTTATCCGGAACCCGGCGGCGAGTTCCGCCGGAGTGCAGAGGTCCTTGATATATACCTGGTCCAGGCGGTATTCCTGCATCAGCATGTCGAGCAGAACCCGGTTGGCGAACTGGTTGGTAACCTCGCGCAGCATCCGCCCGGAGCCTACCCGCCCCACGAACACCGGAATCGCTCCTATTCTCCTGTAGTGGAACTCCATGTCTTCATCCACGGCACGGACAACGAGGATCAGGTCATGGCCGGCGAAATCGAGCCCGATAGCGAAATTTTTCTCGTCAACCGGCGTACAGATCGACACCCCGTCAAACTGATCGACATCGAGCTCGCTGCTGAGCGCATCTCCCGCTATGTACTCGATCCGCTCATCGCCGAAAAGATTGCGCATTTTTTCGAGCTTTTCCTCGCTCGTCTCGATTATCACCGCCTGGCGCAGGGTGGCCTCAAGTTCGGCCACTATCGTACTGCCGATTATCCCGCCGCCCAGGACCAGGAACTTATCGCTTTTCAGCGGCAGCTCCGGGCTTTCGAGCCGGCCGAGTTTCGTAGTGGCCGCCGAGTGGTCCTTGAAGCCGATTACGACCAACTCGCCTCCCGGTACCGAGGCTTCGCCGAATTTCATCTTACCGTCCTGCATGGCGGCCAACGGAGTGTAAGCCCCGCAGGAATCAAGTTCCTCGTGGGGAACCACTCTGAAATCCAGCGCGGCTGTGTCCGGGAAAAGAAACCTGTCCAGGAACTCGGTGACCTGCGGACGGATCATGCTGGACACCATCTTGAGACCGCCGCTGAAATGCGGCGAGATCGGCTCGACACCCAGCTTGCGGAATCTAGGGGCCGAGGCAGGAGCTCCGCTGAAGCTGCTGATTATCCTTACCCGTTTTTCCAGCATGGCCGCCAGCAGGATATTGCGCTCGTCCTCGCGGTACAGCAGGTAGGCCCCGGCCGCCTCATCCGGACGAAGCTGTTCGACAGTTTCCGCCTTGGTGGGCTTGGCCATGATATAGTTGATTTCGGGGTACTCCTGTTTGTACTCCTGCAGCATTTCCCGGTCCTCGCTGATCAGGAACACCAAGCTCCGCTTGATCAGGCCCTCGATAATCTTGTTGATCAGCTCCCTGTCATCGCCGAAAATCAGAAAATGACCCTGGGCCTGTTCGAGAATCTTCTCCATCACCCGGACGATCTTCAGGTTGTACACTTCCTCGACAACCACCCTGGCATACACATGGGCGCTGAGTACGATAAAGCGGGTGATCAGGAAGGCGCCGATCAGAATGATAATCAACCGGATCGGCGAACCAGTGATGAACCCGTCGTCCGTGTAGCCGATTGTCGAAAAAGTTATCCAGATGAAGTAAAAGCACTGTATCAGCGTACGGTCATTGCCCTGCATGTACTCGATCACGTAGAGCACGGCTCCGAAAAAAATCACCATGATCGTAATCGAGAGCAGAAAAACGATAAAGACACGGGCGGTTTCTCTGATCTGTGCGCGTTCATGCCACAGCAGGTCGCGGAGATAATTTCTGATCCGTCTCCCCCGCGTTTTCTCATTCGCCGCCTTTTTCCTGAGTTTCATTTCGTTCCGCCCGGTTCAGGATATTTTCATCTGGTCGAAATATGCGGACAAATCCACGTTACCGCCGCTGATAATCACGCCTACGCGCAGCGCTCCCCGGTCTGTTCCGGGAACGCGGCGTTCGAGCAGGGGGGCAAGAGGCACCGCCCCGCTGGGCTCCACAACAAGTTTCATCCGCTCCCAGAGGAATTTCATCGCACTCACTATTTCGGCTTCCGAGACCAGCACGATCTCATCCACCCGGCTGGAGATAACCGCGAACGTTTTCTCGCCCAGCGAGGTCCGCAGGCCGTCGGCGATAGTGCGGGGGTCGGTTTGCGGAATCAACTTCCC
>VRUH01000028.1:0-42044 GCA_019456185.1 Candidatus Glassbacteria bacterium
CAGCACGGTCCTGATCCAGGGTGAGAGCGGCACGGGCAAGGAACTGGTCGCCCGCTATATTTTCAACGCCTCCAACCGCGGCCAGCGCCCGTTCGTACCTGTTAACTGCGGGGCGCTGACCGAGACCCTGCTCGAAAGCGAGCTGTTCGGCCACCTCAAGGGTTCGTTTACCGGCGCGCTGTCGAGCAAGGACGGCCTGTTCAAGGTGGCCAGCGGGGGAACAATCTTCCTTGACGAGATCGGCGACACCTCGCCCTCGTTCCAGGTCCGGCTGCTGCGCGTGCTCCAGGAGCGGGAAATCACACCAGTCGGCAGTACCGAGCCGTTGAGCGTGGACATACGGATTATCGCCGCCACCAACCGCGAGTTGGAAAACGATGTCGAAGCCGGCCGTTTCCGCCGCGACCTCTACTACCGCCTCAACGTCATCCCGATCTTCATGCCGCCCCTGCGCAGGCGGCGCGAGGATATCCCGCTGCTGATCGACTACTTCCTGGAGCGCAACGGCGAGGAGGCGGATCACGGCGAGCGTTTTACGCCCGCGGCTCTCGAAAAACTGGAAAGCTATCACTGGCCGGGTAACGTGCGTGAACTGGAAAACGTGATCGAGCAGGTCTCCGTCCTCGCCCCGTCGAAAAAAATCGGTGACGAATATCTGCCGGATAAAATCCGCAACCCGGTGCCGCAGAATTTCGTCGATGACCAGCCCAAGGCCACACCCACCCTGGATACTGTCGAGCTGGCCTATATCAACTGGGTGATGGACCAGGTGGGCGGCAGCAAGAAAGAGGCGGCCCGGATTCTCGGTATCGACCCCTCTACATTATACCGCAAACTCACCCGCTGAACCATTAGAACCCGCTGTTTGCCAGGTTTTTCTTTTCCGGCCCGTCAGCGTCTGTTATATTGCACGAAACTCAAAATTTCCCGCAGAAATCCGTGAAGTTACTGGAGGAACAGTATGGAAGTCATCATCAAGGATAATTACGAGGAACTGAGCAAATTGGCCGCCCGGGTTATCGCCAGGATCGTGCGCAACAACCCGTGCGCCGTGCTGGGCCTGGCCACCGGGGGAACCCCGGTGGGCTGCTACCGGGAACTGATGAGGATGCACACCGAAGAGGGACTCGATTTCTCCCAGATCGTCACGTTCAACCTTGACGAATACGTAGCTCTGCCCGAGGACCACGGGCAAAGCTACCACCGGTTCATGTGGGATAACCTGTTCAGCCGGATCAATGTCGTTTCAGCCAACGTGCATATCCCCGATGGCAACGCGGATGATCTCCACAAGGCCTGCGATGAATACGAGATGGAAATTGACGAACACGGCGGCATGGATCTCCAACTGCTCGGGATCGGCACCAACGGCCATATTGCGTTCAACGAGCCGGGCAGCAGCCTGGGCAGCAGGACTCGGATCAAGACGCTGACCGAACGGACCCGTCAGGACAACAGCCGCTTTTTCGACAGTATCGACGAGGTGCCTAAATACTGCATGACGATGGGAATCGGGACGATCATGGAAGCCGGCAAGCTCCTGCTGCTGGCCAACGGTGAAAACAAGGCCGAAGCGATCGCCCGGGCCGTGGAGGGACCGATCACCGCCAGCGTGCCCGCCAGCGCAATCCAGTTGCATCCGGACGTGACAGTGATCATGGACCGTGCGGCTTCAGCCGGGCTGACCCGCGAGTATCATTCCGAGCCGCACCATCTGGAAGACGAAGAGTAATCCGCCCGGGCCGGCCGGCTCCTGCGGCCACGCCATTTAGCTATGCAAAGGGGAAGAGGAATGCAGTACATGTTTACTCCTATGCACGAGCATATAGACTTTGGTTTTGGAATGACAGGAAATGCCTTTAAAAATGCTGCTGACAAGTTGGATGCAGATAGGAGTGAGCGAGGTGCTATCTTGGGGGAACACCTGCCGATACACTATTTGAGAAGGCATGCTGTAGAACTATTTCTAAAGTCTGCAATCGTAATTATTCATCGAAAATTGGATTTGCCTTATGGTGAAAAACCATCATCGAGCGAACCATTTGCTCAGTGCGAAGGGGAGTGGAAGTCGTTTAAAAGTATTCACAGTGTAAAAAGGCTCTGGTTGTATTTTTGTTTATTGTGCAAAGAACACAGGGAGTACTTCCATTCTATTGGTAATGGTGCCTTTGACTTCGAGCCGGAGGTTGATAGGTGGATTTCGATTATTGAGAAATACGATCCAATTAGTACTTATTTCCGTTATCCAAATCCAAAAAATCAAAAATCTGATTCTCTGAAATCTGCAATGTCCGCAGTACAACCGGATGAGAATGGAAATTTTAGCATGCAATTAACCCCAAAAGATCAAAAAAAGAGCTTTGTACTTATTGAGGACAATGAGCATGGTGAAGTCTCAAAAGCTTGTTACTTCCCTGGTGAACCCTTAAGCGAATTTTCAGTAGCTTTAGAGAAGAGTGCGGATCTTTTTTATGGACTCCATGCGGCAATGAGGGCTTTACTATGTGGTGGCGCTTAGCGGGATTATTATTTTATCAGACGGCAGGATAGAAAAATAGTTGGGAGTTTTATGCGGAATTGAGGACTGCACGAATTAAGACAAGTCAATAGTTGAAAAAGCTATATATTTATGTAGGGGCGACGCATGCGTCGCCCTTTTTGTTGTCCTTGTTTTTATGCACATTGGGTAATAACACCCAAATGTTTTGTTAAGAAAAAATTTTATCCACGTAAGCATCCACGTCAAACGGCTCCAGGTCCTCCAGCTTCTCGCCCGTGCCCACCAGCTTGATCGGCAGTTTCAGCTCCTCGACTATCGCCACCGCGCAGCCGGCCTTGCTGGTCCCGTCGAACTTGGCCAGCACCAGTCCGGTCACGCCCAGCATCTTGTGGAACGTGCGTGCCTGATTCATGCTGTTCTGACCCAGGGTGGCGTCCAGCACCAGCAGCACCTCGTGGGGCGCTCCCTCCAGGCGCTTGCCCACTACCTTGTGCATTTTGGCCAGCTCGTCCATCAGCCCGCCCTGGGTGTGCAGCCGCCCGGCGGTATCCAGGATCAGCACATCCACGCCCCGGCTCTGGGCCGCGCTGACCGCGTCGAACGCCACCGCCGCCGGATCGGACCCCGCCTGCTGCTTGATTACCTCGCAGCCTACGCGTCCGGCCCACTGCTCGAGCTGCTCGATCGCCCCGGCCCGGAACGTGTCGCCCGCGCCCAGCAGGATTTTTTTACCTTGGGCCTGGAAGTAGTGAGCAAGTTTTGCAATGGTGGTGGTCTTGCCCACGCCGTTGACCCCGACAGCAATCACCACGGTGGGACCTGAGGGAGCCAGGTTAATCTCCCGGCTGCCCTCGGCCTGGCCGAACACGGCTGTTATCTCGCGGCGGAACAGCTCGCGAAGGTCGTCCTCGGTCTTGAGCTTGCCCTTCCTGCCCTCGGCGGTCAGGGTATCCACAATCCGCAAGGAAGGTCCCACGCCGAAATCGCTTTCCAGCAGAAGTTGCTCCAGTTGTTCGATACTGGTGGTATCCAGCCCCCGGACCATCACCTCCACGTCAATCAACGCCACGTCCTTGATCCTGGTCCACAGGGATTTCTTACGGCGCTCTTCCTTGATATCCTTACTGCTGAAAAACCGGCTCATCTCACTTTTCCCTTTCCAACTTTAAGTCGTACAAAAACTTACCGCCTCGTCTGGAAAGCACTAATCTAAGCGCACCCGGCCGCTTTTGTCAATCCGAGGCCGGCTGGACACGGCACGGCGCTTGCAATATATTTAGCCGCGACAACTGATTTTCGACATTTAGTGACTTACGCGGGGCATCGATGGCGAGCAGGATACCGTTCAGGCAGGCGTTGAAAGACCAGGTTCTGGTTGTTGACGGGGCGATGGGGACGCAGATTTACGCCCACGGGGTGCATCTCAGCCGCTGTTTCGACGAGATAAACCTGTCGAACCCCTACCTGATCAGCAAGATCCACCACGATTATATCGATGCCGGGGCGCGGGTGATCGAGACCAATACGTTCGGTGCCAGCCGGGTCAAGCTCGACCGTTACACCCTGGGCGACAGGATCGGCGAGGTGATCGCCGCCGGCTGCAAGCTGGCGCTCGACGCCGCCAGGGACACCGGGGTCTGGGTCTACGTGGCCGGCTCGATAGGTCCCCTCGGCTTGCGCCTGGACCACAAGGAGGGTATCTCCGCGGCCGAGGCCGGCGAGGCTTTCGAAGAGCAGGCGGGCCTGCTGCTTGAGAACGGGGTCGATCTGCTGATACTCGAAACATTTGGTGACCCGGCAGAACTTGAGTTGGCCCTGGCTTCGGCGCGAAAAGCGAGCAGTGATTTACCGGTGGTCGTCAGCGCGGTGTTCGACGAAAAAGTGCTGGTGCAGGGCCGCACCCCGGAAGAGTTGCTAAAGATGCTGCTGCCCCACAAACCCGACGCGGCGGGGCTCAACTGCCGCCTCAGTATCGACAGGATGCTGCCGGTCCTGGAGCGGATGCACCGGGCGGCCGGGATCCCGCTGATCGCCATGGCCGACGCCGGCCAGAGCAGGGTGGTCGAGGACCGGGATATCTATATCAGCACCCCGGAGTTCGTGGCCGAGCATGCCCGCCGCGCGATCCAGGGCGCGGGCGTGAAAATGATCGGCGGTTGCTGCGGCACCAATCCCGCCCATATCCGGGCGATCGCAGCCACGGTGCGGATGCTCCAGCCGGGCGCGGGCAAGATCGTGGTCACCGAACGCGCCGTCGGAGGTGACGGCGGCCCGAAAGTAGAACTTACTCCCTGGCAGGAGAAAACCCCGTTTGCGGCCAAGCTGGCCGCAGGGAAATTTGTCAGCAGCGTGGAGATCAGGCCGCCCAGGGGGCTTGACGACAGCGGGATCACCGGGGCGCTCGCGGGCCTGGCCGCGGCGGGAGTGGATGCGATGAATATCCCCGACGGTCCCCGCGCTACCGCACGCATGCACCCGGTGCATATCGCCAGCCGGCTCAACACCGAGCCGGACAGGATCGAGGTGATAGTCCACTACACTTGCCGCGACCGCAACCTGCTGGGCATGCAGGCCGACCTGCTGGGCGCCTGGAAACTCGGTCAGCGCAATATCCTGGCGGTCACCGGCGATCCGCCCAAGCTGGGCGATTACCCGGACGCCACCGCCGTGTTCGATGTGGATTCTATCGGGCTGATCGGCATCCTCAACCGGCTTAACCACGGCGAGGACCTGGCCGGCCGTCCCCTCGGTGAGCCGACCTGTTTCCTGATCGGTGCGGGCTGCAACCCGGCCGCAATTGATCCGGGCAGGGAGGTCGAGCGGCTGTGGGCCAAAATCGAAGCCGGGGCGGAGTACGTGTTCACCCAGCCGGTGTTCGAGCAGGAGCTGCTGGACAGTTTCCTGCACAAAGCCGGCA
Organism: Candidatus Glassbacteria bacterium; assembly: GCA_019456185.1. NCBI lineage: Bacteria > Candidatus Glassiibacteriota > Candidatus Glassiibacteriota bacterium. Next base: position 5,418 of record VRUH01000028.1, read on the forward strand.
AGCTGCCCGTGCCCGTGCTGGCCGGCTACTACCCGCTCTACAGCTTCAACAACGCCGAGTTCCTGCACAACGAGGTGCCGGGGATGACGATCCCGGACCATGTCCGCGCCCGGATGAAAGCGGCAAAGTCCAAGGAAGCGGCCCGGCGGACCGGGGTGGAGATCGCCCGCGAGGCCCTGGAGTCGATTCACACCCGGGTGCAGGGCGCTTATATCATGCCCCCGTTCGACAAGTGGGAGCTGGCCGTGGCCGTGCTGGAGGGCTTTATCGACAAGCCGGCCGCGGCCGCGGTGAAACAGGAGGCGGCCAATGAGTAAAATCGAAACGAAAAAAATGACGCCCGAAGAGGCCCGCAAGCTGGGGATCGACTCCTGGAGCCGCTGGGAATGCGGGCCGTCGACTTTCGACTGGTGCTACCCCGACACGGAAACCGCCTACGTGTTCGAGGGCGACGTGATTGTCACCACGCCGGATGGGGAGACTCATATCACCGGCGGAATGCTGGTCACGTTCCCGGCGGGCCTGAGCTGCACCTGGGAGGTGCGGGAGAAGATCAGCAAGGTGTATACGTTCGGTTTAAGCGAAAAATAAAAGTCCGCAACAAGATGTAATCGATTGACATTGCCCGCCTTAGGGGATTATCTATCAAACAGGGCATGTAAAGTTGAGGAAAGAGGGTTATTTCCTTGACTGATCGCTTGCTTCGGCTTAGAATATCATTGGTGCATGTAAGTCATGCATGATATGTATGGCAAATGCACCAGCGGTTCCCGATAACCCACAGGAAAGCGCAGGCCATGAGACTCCGCTCTGTCGAAATTAACGGCTTCAAATCGTTCTCTAGCAAGGTCACTCTCCAGTTCCCGACCGGGATTACCGCTATTGTCGGGCCCAACGGCTGCGGCAAGACCAACGTGATCGAATCGATCCGCTGGGTGCTGGGTGAGCAGAACGCCAGGGCCCTGCGCGGCGAGCGGATGGAAGAGGTGATCTTCAACGGAACCGCCCAGAAAAAACCGCTGGGGATGGCCGAGGTGCGACTTAATTTCGACGACCCCGAGCGGACGATGGGCCTGGAGGGCGAGGAATTCACGATCGGCCGCCAGATTTTCCGCTCCGGCGAGAGCAACTATATGATCAACAGGAATCCCTGCCTTCTCAAGGACGTCCAGGACCTGTTCATGGACACCGGCATGGGCAGCAACGCCTACTCGATGATCGAGCAGAAGATGGTCGAGGCGATCCTCTCGGAACGCGCCGAGGAACGCCGCTTCCTGTTCGAGGAGGCCGCCGGGATCCAGAAATACAAGCAGCGCCGCCGGTTCGCGATGCGCAAGCTCGAGGCCACCGAGGGCGACCTGCAGCGGATCGAGGACATTGTCGGCGAGGTCCAGCGCTCGGTCAACAGCCTGGGACGCCAGGTCAGCAAGGCCCGCCGGTATAAGAAACTGAGCGGGAAACTGCGCCGGGTGGCGGTGACCCTGGCCTGCGATGAGCTGGCGCGTCTCGGCAAGGAAGAGGAACCGCTGTCCGCCCGCCTGGAAGAACTCCGCGACCGGATTGCCGGCCTCAGCGCCCGCGAGGCTACCCTGGCAGCGCGCAGCGAGGAACTCCACGCCAATATCAACCACCGCCGCAACGAGGCGGAACAGGTGTTCTCAGCCCTCGGCGAGTTGAACCGGAAAATCCGGGAGGCCGAGGACGAGCAGACCGTGATCGGCGAGAAGAAAATCGCCGGACGTCAGTGGATCGAGGAGAGCGGCGGCAGGCTCGAAAGCTTGCGGGAAAATATCGACAAGCGCACTCAAGAACTCGAGGAGCACTCCGCCCGTCTGGAGGCACTCCGCCGCGAGGTGGCAGTCTGTGAGGAAGAGCACGCCGTGGCCCGTCGCCGGGCCGTGGAAAAACGCGAGCAGACCGAGGCGGCCCGCAGCCGGCTGGCCGCGATCCAGGCCGAACGTGAGAGTCTGATGCAGCGCGTGGCGGCCTCCGGCAGCAAGGCAGAGGCCCTGGCCGATGCCGCCGCCTACGAGCAGAACCGCGCTGCGAGCGCGAAAGAGCGTGCGGCGGAACTTGAAACGCAGTTGGCCGAGGCGGTAAAAAAACTCGAAGACGCGCGCAAGTTGGAGCAGGGGACCGTCGAAAACCTGAAAGCCGGCAGGGCCGCAATCGATGAGAAGGCCGGGGAACTGGACCGGCTGCGCGGGGAAATCGATTCCCTCAAAGAGAAGCTGTCCGCGGCCGGGGTCCGTCGCGACCGCCTGAGCGCCGAGAGTGAACTGCTCGAGCGTCTGCAGCGGGAGATGGAGGGGTTCGGCGAGGGTGTGCGGGAACTGCTGTCCGGCAACAGCAGTCCCGAGGGTCTGGAAACGGTCGCCGCCGAGGTGTTCACCACCGATTCCCGCTACGAGTGCGCCGTCGAGGCGGCGCTGGGAATGCGCCTGCAGAGTATTATCACCCGTGACACCGATGCCATGCTGCAGGCTATCGGTAAGCTCCGCGACTCGGGCGGCGGCGTGGCCACGTTTATCAGCCGCGACCTGGTCAACGGTTACCGGGGCAACGGCCTGCGTCCGGCTGGAGAAGTGGTGGCATTCTGCGAGGAAGTTGTCAGTTGCGATCCCGCCTACGAATTCCTCCGCAAGCTGCTGTTCGGCGGCGTGGCGATAGTCGAGAACCTGGAAGCGGCAATCGCCCTGCAGAAGCAAAACGACAAGCCTCTTCACCTGGTGACCCTGAACGGCGAAACCATACAGGACTACGCTGTCTCGGGCGGAGACGTGTCGGGTAAGCAAGCCGGGACCGCGCTGTTGACGCGTAAGCGGCGGATCGAGGAGATCGAGGCGGAGCTGGCGACAGCGTTGGCCGAGGTTGAGCAGTTGCAGAGTGATCTCGACGCCGGACAGGATACCTGCCGTCAGGCCGTGGAGGAGCGCGACCGCCTCGGGCAACAGCGGGCCGAGCTGGAGGAGGAGCTTGGCCGCCTGCGTTCGGAAAGCACCCGTCTGGAGCTGGATGCCGGCGCAGTGCGCACTGAAGGGGATTCCGCGGCCGGCCAGGCGACCCAGGCGCTGGAAAAATCGTCACAGCTGGCCGCAGAGCGCAGTGACCTGTTGGAGAAAGGTAAGGCGGCGCAAACCGAGCTGGCCAGTTACGAGCAAAAAATAGAGGATTCCCGCAGTAGCGTGGAGAGTGCGGAGCAGGTCCGTCAGGAGGACGGCGAGAACCTTCAGGAAGTGGGTATGCGCCTTACCGAGCGGCGCACCAGGCTGGGGGAACTGGAGAACAGTTACAGCCTGCTGGAACGGGAACACCGCACGGCGTCCGGTGAGTCGGAACGCCTGGAGCAGGAACTAGCGGGCCGGCATGAATTGCTGGCTCAACTGGACGCGCGCGAGGAAGAACTAAAGGCGCAACTTGACGAATCTTTCGGCAGACGGCAGGGGCTGCTCAAGGAGAGGGACGCCCACGAGCAGGGACTCAGCGGACTCCAGGCCGAGATTGGCGAGATCGACGGGACCCTGAACTCCATCCGCCGCGAACGCGAGCAGGCCAACGAGGACCGTCACCAACGGGAGCTGGAGCTGGAGCGGATCAACTCGCGTCGCTCATCGATTACCGAGCGCGTGCACGACAATTTCGGCCTCGCCATGGACAACCTGCCCGTCGATTTCGAATATTTCCCCAACGAGGAGGAGGCCGCCGGGCAGGAGACAGCCGACGCCGGACTGGTGGAAGAACTGCAGGAAAAGGTCCGCAAACTGGGACCGGTCAATGTGCTGGCAATCGAGGAATACGACCAGGAAAAAGAGCGTCTCGATTTCCTGACCAGGCAGCGCGACGACCTGGTGAGTGCACGCTCCAGCCTGCTCAAGCTGATCGAGGAAATCAACAGGACCGCCCGCGAGCGTTTTCTCGATACGTTCGCCAAGGTGCAGAACAATTTCCAGGATATCTTCACGTCGCTCTTCGAGGGCGGACAGGCGCATATCAGTCTGGCCGACGAGGACGATCCGCTGGAAAGCCCGATCGAGGTGATCGCCCGTCCGCGCGGCAAGAAGATGCTGGGCCTGAACTTGCTCTCCGGCGGTGAAAAAGCGCTGACTGCCCTGGCTCTGCTGTTCGCGATCTATACGGTCAAGCCATCGCCGTTCTGTATTCTCGACGAGGCTGACGCCCCGTTGGATGACGCCAATATCGACCGCTTTCTGACCATCATCCGCCGCTACGCGCGCAACACCCAGTTCATCATCGTTACCCACAACAAGCGGACCATGGAGTTCGCCGACTGCCTTTATGGTGTGACAATGCAGGATGCGGGTGTTTCCAAAGTAGTTTCCGTGAGCCTGTCGCAGGTGGGCGAGGGCGGACGGATCGAGCAGCCCGAACATCAACCCGTGGGCTGACGGCCACTCAGTAAAATCCGCTGAAACTTTTTCCCCGAAATCCGGTTTGACAATTTGTAAGCCGGTATATGCAGTTGTCTTTCCCGAATCCAAAATGTAACCTTTTAAATTTCAGTATGTTATAACAAACATATTGCGTCTTTTGCGATTTTGATTTATTATTGTCAATTCTGTCCAGACTCCATCATCCCGAGGGACCGCACTTGGGCATCATGCCGAAAGTAGTCAAGGGCTTCAAAGAAGAAACCAGCACAATCAGCTATCCCGAGGCAATCGATGAGGCGGGACGCTGCTATTTATGCCACGACGCCCCCTGCCGCGAAGCCTCGCCCGTGCTGACCGATGTGGCCGGGTTTATCTCCCGGATGCGTTCGCGAAATTTCCGCGGCGCCTTGCGGCTGATCAAGGAAACCAATTTATTCCCCGGAATCACCTGCAGGGTCAGCCCGTACGATGAGCAGGGCGAGGCGGCCTGCCTGCATAGAAAATATGGCGGACCGGTCAGGATCGCCGAGCTGGAGCGGGTGCTGGCCGACTACGACCGCAAATCCAAACGGCCCTACCTTCCCGAGGTGCCCGAAAGTATCGGCAAGAACGTGGCCATTGTCGGCAGCGGCCCCACGGGACTGAGCGCGGCGGCGGAGCTGGTGCTCAACGGCTGCAAGGTGATTATCTACGAGGCGGCCAGGGTAGCCGGCGGCGTATTTACCAAAGGTGTGCCCAGTTACCTGATCAGTGATGAGGTGATCGACCACGAAGTCGGCAGCGTGCTGTCGCTGGGGGTCGACCTGGTCACCGGGATCAATGCCGGGGAGAGTATCAACCTCACCAGCATAAAGCAGAGTTTCGACGCCCTGCTGCTGACAATCGGGATGGGCCGGGCCAAACGCCTGGATCTCGAAAGCTGCAAGAAAGCGGGTATTTTCACCGGCGTGGAAATTCTGGAGTCGATGAAACTCAAGGAAAAAAGACTGCGGCTGGGCGAGAAGATTTTGATCGTCGGCGGCGGCAATGTCAGTATGGATGCGGCGGCCGCTCTGCTCAAGCTCGAGATCGAGGGAGTGACCGTGATCTACCGCCGCGACCGGGAGCAGATGCCGGTGTTCGAGTCCAGGTTCAACATGGCCCGGCACAACGGGATGAAAATCATGTACCGCACGGTCCTGGAAAAGATCAAATGCAATGATCTGGGAATAATCGAGAGCGTCGTGCTGAAGAAGACCGAACTGAAGGAAAAGGACGAGGGCAAGGTGGTGGCGGAAGTGATTTCTGGCAGCGAGTTCGAAATGGAAGCCGACACGGTGATCTACGCTATCGGCCAGCAGCTCGACCGGGACCTGGTGGACCAGTTCAGTCTCGAAACCGGCGGGGACGGCAGGATCAAGGTAAAGCCGGAAACAAACCAGACGAGCGACCCGTTTATTTATGCGGCCGGAAGCTGTGTCGAACGGATAAACACGATCACCACCGCAATTGCCAAGGGACAACAGGTTGCGCGCAAATTGGTGCGCAACATGCTGGAAGAAGATAACCGAAAGTAACCATCCCGCACACCGTCGCGCCGCGCCGGAGTGTTCTCTCACCAGGAAACAGTCATGGACGTCAATCTCAAGGTCAAGTTCTGCGGTGTAAATCTTGTCAACCCGTTTATCGTTTCACAGGTGCCGCCAAACGGTGAGTTGGAAACGATTAAATCCCAACTCGCTGCCGGTTGGGGAGGTGTCCTGCTGCGCAGCGCGAGCCTGAATGTCGATCCCAAAAAGCAGACAGCCGCCAAGATGCGCCAGAACGCCCCGCTCTACCGGGGGGTTGACTACGAGGAAAAGAGGGCTATCGACCTGGGATGGATCGAACCCGAGGTGCCGATGACGGTCGAGGAGGCCGAGTCGGTGATCGGCATCCTGAAAGAGGAGTACCCGGACCGGACCGTGATCGGCTCGATGGTGGGCCGCAGCCGCGATGAGTGGTTGAAAGTCAGCCGCCGCCTGAGCCAGGCCGGAGCCGATATTATCGAGTGCGACTTTTCGATTCCAGCCGAGGAAGAAAACCCGGTTGGTCCCCGGATTGCCGACGATATCAGGCTGATGGAAAAAGCGGCCCGTTATGTGCGCGGGGGAGCGCGCAATACGCCGATCATGTTTAAAATTCCCGGCATGCTCGATGAGAAGGAACAGGTGGTGGATGTGCTAAAGGCGGCCGACGCCGAGGGAATTAACCTGTTCTACGAGCCGAAAGGTGTGCCGGGGATCAACCTGACCAACTTCGTCCCCTTCCCCAACGTGGGGGCCAAGAGCACGCTCAGCGTGATGGGCGGTTCCGGGACCAAGCCATATACGCTCGGAGTGCTGGCCGAATGGGGCAAGATCAACAAGGGACTGGACGTTTCAGCGCTGGGCGGGGCCTATGACTGGCGCGACTGCGTGGAGTATATCCTGATGGGCGCGCGGCTGATCCAGTTCCACGGGGCCGTGCTGCAGCGCGGCGTGCGCCTGGTTGACGACCTCCACAGCGGTGTGGGCGACTACCTGAACGAGAAAATGGTCTCCTCGCTCGACAAGCTGGTGGGTAAAAGCCTGCCGTTTTTCACCACTCCCGACAAGCTCCCCAGGAGCGGGCGCGTGGTTGCGGCTATCGATGACAAGGTCTGTATCCGCTGCGGCATCTGCTATCAGGCCTGCGAGAACCTGGGCTACCACGCGATCAGTCTCAACAACCAGCGCAAACCGTCGATCGACAAGAAGAATTGCATGGGCGACGGCCTGTGCGTGGCCTCGTGCCCGGTGTTCAACTGCATGAGCCTGCGACGGGTGTCATCCAAGTAGCGCACCCTGCCTGGTGTCACGTCGCTCCAGTTCCTGGTCTATCATCCGCACGGTTTCCCGCTTGCCGCCTCCGCACCAGCGTGGCCCCAGCAGACGGTTTCCCTGGATGTCGACCGCCAGCCGCTGAACCACCACCTCCGGCGGCAGCCGTTCCAGGAAATCGCAGACCAGACCGACATACTCCTCCTGCTCGAGCAGTTTAACCTCACCAGTGCGCCAGCTTTCAGCCAGCGCCGTAGCTTCCATCACGTGCAGGCAATGCAGTTTCACGGACTCCACACCGGAACTCGCCAGCAGCTTCGCCGTGGCCATCATCTGTTCCCGGCCCTCTCCCGGCAGGCCCAGGATGACGTGGGCGCAGACCGGCAGACCGCGCGACCGGGCGCGCTCCACGGCTGAGGCGAAATCCGCCACGGTATGGCCCCGGTTGATTTTGCGCAGGGTCCGGTCGCTGGCTGACTGGAGACCTAGTTCGAGCCAGGTCAGGTGGCGGTCGCGGTAGGAAGCCACCAGATCGAGTACATCCTCACCGGTGCAGTCCGGGCGGGTGGAGATAAACAGCCCGACGATTTCCGGGAACTCCAGGATGACATCGTATGTCGATTTTAAGCTCTCGAGCGGGGCGTGAGTATTACTGTAGGCCTGAAAGTAGGCGATAAATTTTTCCGCTTCGAATCTGCGTCCCATGTGCGCGATTCCGTCGCGCAGCTGCGTTTCCAGCGGAGGAGGAGCATCTTTCCGGCTGGTGTAGTGGCTGAAACTTTCGTTCTCGCAATACGAGCATCCGCCGGTGCCGCAGGTCCCGTCACGGTTAGGGCAGGTGAACCCGGCATCCAGGCCGATTTTATGCACCCGGCAGCCGAATATGTCGTGGAGGTAGGCGGAAAACGTGCGGTATCTTTTTTCGCTGTGAGGGTTGGCTGGCATAGGAATCGCCCGGAGAGTGTCAGGCGGGTGGCGACGGCGCTCCGGCTTCCTGCCCGGCCCGTTCGGAGCGGCCCTCGCGCTCGATAACCATGGCCCGGACACCGAGGTTGAACATCCTGTTGCGCAGGAACACGGCCTGCTCCTCGTTTTCGAACGCTCCCGAATAAAGGCGGTAGACCGGCGGACTTAGCGAGTCCTCGCGGGCCAGTTGGACCATGTAGGTGGGGATGAAATTGCTTTCCAGCCTGTCCATCACCGCCTGCAGCGAGTCCGGGTTGTGGGCCTCGGCAACCATCAAGGTCAACGGTGTGTGACGGGTGATTACGTCCTCGCCGCCGCTGGTGGGAATTCCTGCCTGACGAAGCGCCTGGCGCACGTCCTGGAAAGCCGTATCGCCCCTGCCGGCCGACTCGTACATCCCGACGTAAAGACGGTTCCAGTTGCCCAGGCTGTCCAGTTCCAGCGGCACTACATAGACGGTTTCCAGGCCGGACTGGCGCAGTCTGTCGCGGGCGGCCAGCGCATGCGGCAGATAACGGTAGGAGCCTATCTGGATTGAGTATCCCAGCTTGTCGTATACCGGCGCAGGGGGGATTCTGCTCAGTGAGTCAGCGAGTGCGGCGCTGTCGGCGGCTGCCTGGGCCGCGGCCCGTTCCCGCTCACGTTGCTCGGCGACTCCGGGGATAAAACTCGCCAGGCCGCTCAAGGCGGGGACATCGCGCACAAGTGTACTGACATATCCCTGTTTCCAGACGAAAAACAAGCCGAAACCCATAACCAGCAGGATGGTTACCAGCACCAGCGGCCTGCCGCGAGGCTTTGATTTCTTCTTCTTTTTCTTTTTAGCGGCGGCAGCGACCGGAGCCGCCCCGTCGACTTCGTCCAGTTCGTCGAGCGTGATGCCGCCATCGAGGTCATCTATCGCATCCGCGCTGGCAAGCAGTTCGTCCAGTTCATCGTCATCCGGTACGTCCGGCCCATCGCCTTCACCACCGGCAACCGCATCAGCGGGTTTCTCCTCGGCAGTTTCGGCGGCGGCTTCTTCTCCCGCGGCTTCTTCGCCGGCTTCCGCGGCCGGTTCAGCTTCTGCTCCAGTTTCGGCGGCGGCTTCTTCTCCCGCAGCTTCTTCGCCGGCTTCCACGGCCGGTTCAGCTTCTGCTCCAGGTTCGGCGGCGGCTTTTTCTCCCGCGGCTTCTTCGCCGGCTTCCGCGGCTGGTTCAGCTTCAGATTCGGCCGCCGGTTCCTCGGGCACCTCATCCAGTTCGGCCCCGGTTTCCTCATCGGCAGTCCCGGCGGCTTCCGCTTTTTCGGGAGCTTCAGCCTCGACAGCTTCTGTTTCCTCCTCGGCGGCTTCCGCTGCCTCCGCTCCGGCCTCTGCAGCTTCCGCTTCATCTGCCGCCCCGGCACTTGCCTCATCGAGAGGCTCCAGGTCATCGACTTCGAGTTCCTCGAGTTCCTCGGGCTTCAGTTCCTCGACCTCATCGATATCCTCTCTCTCCGCTTCGGCTTCAACCACCACCTCGGCAACAGCCTCATCCTCGACAGCTTCCCCGGCAGGCAGGTCCTCAGTTTCCGGGATTTCCTCCGCATCGAGTTCCCCGGCGGGAGCCTCTTCCGGTTGATCCGGTTCCTCTGTGGTTTCCTGCTGGTCGTCCGCACCGACAACCGCCGGTTCAGCCTCTGCTTCCCCGCCTGTGTCCCCGGTATCCTCGGCCAGTTCGCCTTCGCCCAGCGGATCGGTGTCCAGTTCGAGATCCGGTTCGGCGTCTTTCGGCTGGTCGGCGGTCTCGAGGAATTTATCGATCAGCACCTGCGCTTCCCCGTTCAGTTCGCTGCCCGTTTCAGCTGCGACCTGTTTTTCCTCCGCCGGCGGTTCAATGTCCTCATCGTCGAGTTCTTCATCAGTGAACAAAGCCTCGGCGTCAATTTCAGCCTCGGTATCTTCCGCTGATTCCGCGGCATCGGTTTCTTCCGTGACACCTTCCGCCAGAGCAGCTACCGCATCTTCGGGTTCCGCTTCTTCAGTCTCCCCGGATGGTTCTTCATCTGCGGCCGGAATTTCAGCAGCCTCTTCGACCGGTTCATCCTCAGCCGCCGGAGACTGCTCCGGCTCGTCGGGCGTTCCAGGTGCCGCCGCAACAGTTTCTTCCGGTTCCACGGCAGGCGTTTCGTCCGTTTCCTCCCCGGCCTCTTCGGTAACGTCATCCGCCAGAACCGGCGCTCCTGTTTCCGCGTCCTGTACGGCTGCTTCTTCCGCATCAGGCGGTTGTTCAGTACCGTCCTGTACTTGCCCATCTATCTCGCTCAGGTCCGGCAGCCGGCCTAACTCGACCGGAGCCGCTTCGATGCTTGCAGTCTCAGCCGGGGCTTTCTCGTCGTCGTCAAGAAACAGCAGTTCCTCAGGCAGGTATATTTCTTCGTCGTCCTCGTCGGCGGTCTGTCCGCTCCCGGCCAGTTCACCCTCGGACGGCTCGCTCAGGCCGGGCAGCTTGCCGCTGTCGAAAGTATCGGGTTTACCGGAGTCATCCTGGATATCGTCCAGCGGTTGCGATCCCGGCATTTTCTCCGCAGCCAGTGAAACATCCTCGGCGCTGAGTTGAGTCGGTTCCGCACCGGGGTGCTCATCGGGGACCACGTCCGCCGATTCTTCGGCGTCTAAATCTTCGCTAACCGGCGCCTCGACAAGAGTTTCATCCGTAGTCCGAGGTTCTGGAGTTTGTTCCGCATCCGCAAGCTGAGTGGGTGTTTCCCCGGTAAGGGTCTCGGGTTCCTCTGCAGAATCCTCCAGTTCCGGTTCTTCCTCTACCGGCGGCTCCGAATCGACCCAGACGAATCTCATCTCGGAACTCTCCGGCAGGCTGGCGGCCATTTTTTCCAGGATAGCGGGAAGACCCTGCTGGGCCTGTTGATCGAGGCGGCCGGAGAAAATCATCACCCTGTCGGCTTTGCCCAGAGCCGCCAGCGAAGAGAACTTGTCCGCCGGCGGTCCGAGCAGGATCACTGTACCGCTTTCCGTCCCGGCCGCCAGCTCATCGATCAGGCTGTCCCAACCGCTGCCGGAGTAGATTTCGCCGGCGCGGGGGGTGAACGTGCCCGGAGCGAGGATTTTCAGTGAACTGTCGGAGGAGCTTTGGGAGAGAATCCGGTCAGGACTGACCCCGTAGAGGAAATGGTCGCTCAAACCCTCGCCGCCCGTGTGGCCCAGCAACCCGGTATGTGGTTCGGCGATATCCATGTCCACCACGACATTTTCGCCGCCTGTGGTGGCGATACCGCGGAAGGCGTTTTCGAGGGATTGGCGGGCAGCGGGAGAGGAGTTGAGCGGCAGCAGAGCGATAACCCTGGCATTACCGGTCGCCTGCACTCCGGCCGCGGCCAGTTCATCCTGATCGGCAGCGGACCAGGCATGCTCGAGCCGGGGGAACCTGCTGCTGAGTTCCCCGGCCAGATCATCGCCGATAAACGAATGCCGTGAGTTCAGATCCTGGATATCTGCGGTAAATTTTTCCATAGGTTATCTGGTGAAACCGACCGCCAGATTTTCGACCCCGCCCTCGTCACCCTCGCGGATAACAGTGACAGTGTCCGGGGTCTCGATACCCAACTCGGCCAGGCGGTCCCTTCCGGTGACGATCAGTGCCACGCGCACACCCATCTTACCCAGCAGCCATGCAAGGCCTGCGCTGCCGGTAATTACCCGGTCGCAGTAGGCCAGTGCGGCGATCATCCGCCGGAGGTCATCAAAGAAAAACAGGTAGGCGCGTAATTGTTCGTTTTTTTTCAATTCGTCGGCGGAGGCAAGATTGCCGGCCACAATCAAGTGCAGCGGCTCATACTCGGAAACCAGCCTCATGCACGTCCGCTGCAACAATTGTTCCATACTGCTCTTAGCCGGACCGGTTTCGGGAGCAAAGCCGATAAACCTGCCGTTGCCACTAGAGCTTTTGCGCTGACGGATAAACCGCTGAGCCCGCTGCCGTTCCGAACGGGACAGAGTGAACGGCAGTTCGAGGCCATCTGCCGGGATATCCACTTTAAGCGCCCGCATAAGGTTGGTCAGCCGCTGGAATATCCCGCCGCTTTCACCTGACCTGACAATCAGATTGTAGTACCGGTCGTTGTCATCCCGCGCGATACCGGTTCTGATCATCACCGAACCGGCATACAATAACAGTGCCTCAGCCCGGCCGCCGCCGGCCATGTTCAGGCCCCAGTGGAATTGCCGCTGACGCAACTCGGCGCTCAACCTGCGAAAACCGCTGTCCAACTGGTGAGGCGCGCGGTTCTCCCAGGGGAAAACGGTCACCCGTTTCATGCCACCAAGCAGGCTTGCATGTTCAGGGTTGACTACAACGGCAATTTTCGCGGCGGGGAATTTTTGTTGCAGGGTGGGTATGAAGCAGCTTACCAGGCAGACACCCGCCAGATCATGATCAGCAATCAGCAGAATCTTTTCGGGGTTGTTCAGGTAGCGGCCGAAATCCACCGGTTCGCGGTCACGGGGAGGACGGAATACCCTTTCGATCAGGGTATCTGTTTTGACCAGAATGTTTTCGAGCAGAGTGGAAACCATTACCTCGGCCCTGTCAGGGTAGGAGCTTGGCTGAACCTTGTTTCAAGGGGCTTGGCAGGTTCGATCTCCTTGCGACTCAATTCCACTAATATTAAAGTTAATGTTCGTATTTGTCAACGCAAGACGGTGTTGACGGAATTATAATGATTTAGACCAAGTGTCCCTGAAACACCGGAAATACGGGGAACTCGTTGCCGCGGGAGCAGTGGTCGATGGCAAGGATCGGGAAAAAAATGGCCCACCTAGCAGAATATGCCGCTGTACGGGCCGGAGTGCTGCTGCTGGGGGCTATCGGCGGGAGAGCCTCATGCGCTCTGGGCCGAGGGCTGGGAGCGTTCGCCTGGAATCCCCTGGGTTTCCGTCGGAGATTGGTGCTGGAGAGTATGGCGCGCGCTTTCCCCGGCCTCGAAGCCGACAGACTCGATCGGCTGGGGCGGGAGAGCTACCGTAACCTGGGGGCCGTGTTCACGGAAGTTTTCCGTATTCATCGCCTGAGCGACAGAGAACTGGCGGACAAGGTGCTCTTGAGCAACCGCGAGGTGCTGGAGAGCGCGCTGGACGGGGGCCGGGGGGTGGTGAACGTGGCATTCCACTACGGAAACTGGGAGTTGATGGGTGCGCGGGCTGCGCGGGAGGGCTGGCCGCTGGATGTGATCGCCCGCCCGCAGACCAATCCGCTGTTCAGCCGCTATGTCAACGCCTTGCGCGAGTCCAACGGGATGCGGCTGATCCCGGTGCGGAACTCGTCGGGAACAATCGCCCGCGCCCTTCGCGACGGCCGGATAGTGACATTCCTGGCCGACCAGGACGCCCACCGCCTGGGCGTGTTCGTACCGTTTCTGGGCCGCCCGGCCTCGACTCCGGTCGGGCCGGCGCTGTTCGCCTGGATGTGCGGCTCACCCGTGGTGATCTCGCTGATGCTGCCGCTTGGCGATGGCCGCTGGGAGGTGCTGTTCGAGCTGGTTCCGCGGCCTGAGACAGCAAATCGCGACGAGTTTATCCGGCGGGTAACCGAGTACTACACTGCCACGCTCGAGCGCCAGGTGCGCCAGGCGCCCGAGCACTGGTTCTGGCCGCATAAGCGCTGGAAGACCGCGCCGGAGGAGTGAAAATTGTGTCACAGATTAAACCCTGTCCCTTGACGCTCCCCGGACTTCCTAGTATATTAGCGAAACCAATCGAAAGATTTCGTAATTAACCGCTAACTCCGTTCGACCGAATATCTTAACAGAAAATTTCCCGTATGTTTACCGAAGAACGCCAGCAGAAAATCCTGGAGCTGATCCAGCAGACAGGTAAAATCCGGATCTCGGAGTTGACCGAGCAGTTCGGGGTCAGCGAGGTCACCCTGCGCAATGACCTTTCGCTGCTGGCCCGCAAGGGTTACCTGACTCGGACCCACGGCGGAGCGCTGCTTCAGGAGAACAGCATTTTCCCCGGCCGGGCGCGGCTGTCGTTCGGCGGTAAGGGCGTGCCGAACCTGGCGGCCAAGCGAGCTATCGGCAAGCGCGCGGTCGAATATGTGGAGAGCGGGATGAATATTCTGCTCGACGCCGGCACCACGATTCTCGAAATCGCCCGCAATCTCCACGGCTTCCGCAACCTGACCGTGATCACCGACTCGATCCCCGTGGCGGTGGAGTTGAGCGGCGAGGAGGAGATCACCGTGCTGCTCACCGGCGGAGTTCTTCGCTCGGCAAGCCTGGCGGTGATCGGGCCGGAAAGCTGGTCGATGCTGGAGAATATCCATGTCCAGCGGGCGTTTATCGGTGCACGGGGAGTCAGCGCCGAGCGCGGATTTTTCTGCGGCAACTCGGTGGAGGGCGAGACCAAGCGGCGGATGATGGCCGTGGCGGAGGAGAAGTTCGCCGTTGTGGATGCCAGCAAGTTCGGCGCCTCCAGCCTCGTTCCGTTCGCCGAGCTGGCGGATTTCGATTACATACTCACCGATAGATTGGATGATGAGAGTCTGCAGGCGCAGCTTGCGGATAAAATTGAAATCGTGACTTGCACTTCAGGTAAAACATCGGGTTCCGGAGTCAGAAAATGAGCGGGATTAAAGGTAACGCGATTGTAGCCCAGTCCGGCGGTCCGACCGCCGTAATCAACGCCTCGGCCTGCGGCGTGATCCAGGCGGCGCTGAAAAGTGAGGCGATTAGAGGGGTATATGGCGCTTACAACGGTATTCTGGGCGTGCTGCAGGAAGAGATTTTCGATATCGGGGCCGAGGGGGCGGAGACTGTCGAGCTGATGAAAACTACGCCCAGCGCCGCTATCGGCAGCTGCCGCTACAAACTGAAGAAGATCGAGGAGGACCGGGTCGATTTCGAGCGTGTGCTGGAAGTGTTCAAGGCCCACGATATCCGCTATTTCTTCTACGCCGGCGGCAATGACTCGATGGATACCGCGGCCAAGGTCAAGAAGCTCAGCGAGGAGCTGGGCTATGAGCTGATCGTGATGGGCGTGCCCAAGACAATCGACAACGACCTGGCCTGCACCGACCATTGCCCCGGCTACGGCAGCGTTGCCAAGTTTATCGCCGCCAGCGTGATGGAGGC
Source organism: Candidatus Glassbacteria bacterium (assembly GCA_019456185.1). NCBI lineage: Bacteria > Candidatus Glassiibacteriota > Candidatus Glassiibacteriota bacterium. Next base: position 20,704 of record VRUH01000028.1, read on the forward strand.
CGGCCGCGATACCGAGAGCCTCTGGACCTTCGATACTTGCGCCGTGCTCGAGACGATGGGCCGCAACGCGGGCTGGATCGCCGCTGCCGGGGCGCTGGCCCGCCGCAGCCCGGAAGACGCTCCGCACCTGATCTATGTCCCCGAGGCGCGGTTTACCCGCGAGAAGTTTGTCGAGGACGTGCGCCGGGTGCACGGCGAGCTGGGCCGCTGCTTCATTGTCGCCAGCGAGGGCGTGGCCTGGGAGGACGGGACCTGTGTGGCCGAGGACACGAGCGCCCTGGCAAAAGACAGTTTCGGCCACGCCCAGCTGGGCGGCGTGGCCCAGGTGCTGAAAAAGATTATCGAGGATGAGCTGGGACTCAAGACCCGCTGGATGATGCCGGGCCTGACCCAGCGCAACGCCATGCATTTCGCCAGCCGCACCGACCGCGATGAGGCGTACATGTCCGGGGCCGAGGCTGTCCGGCAGGCGACCGGCGGCACCAGCGGCAAGATGGTTACCCTGGAGCGGGTGTCCAGCTCGCCATACAGGTGCGAGACCGGGCTGGCGAAGCTCGAGGATGTGGCCAACGGTGAAAAAAAACTGCCCCGCGACTGGCTCAACGAGGCGGGCAACATGCCCAACGGGAAGTTTATCGAATTCGCCAGGCCGCTGATCGAGGGTGAAGTAGAGGTGCCGATGGAGGGCGGCCTGCCCCGGTTCATGCGTTTCAAGCGTAAGTGGCTGCCGAAAAAGTGCGCTGAATACGACGTATGACCGCAGAGGTGGGACTAGCTGGACGTCCACCCTGTTTAACGCTGAGAAAAAGATACTTAGTTACATGGACAGGGATATCTATCCCGGGAGAGCGAGTGATGGCGATCGATCTGAACAGCAACCAGGGCAAGGTGTCCGGAGGAATTCTGCTGGTCAAGCTGGAGGTCGCGCTGGCCGGCGGGATCGGCCAATTGGCGAAAGTGGAAGGTGTCTACTCCGAATCGGTCAAGTACGCCGATGGCGACTGGTTCGTGCTGGTGCGCACCGATGACGGCAAGCGGCTGGGCGTAATCGGCAGTGGAGGCCAGGCTAAAAAGTTCGCCGGCGAGGGCAGTCTGAAAGTCAAGCTCTGCCCGCTGGATACGGCCAATTCCGCGGCCCTGCGCGAGGTGTTCCCCTGGACCGCGCCGGTGCCTGTCGGCCGCAAGGTCTCCTTCGGCACGGGCGACCGTCTGGGTGTGGCCACGCCCGGTCACCTTCGCGCCTTCGAGGGCTGCGACGTGTTCCCGGTGCTGGCCCAGCAGTCGATGCGCGAGATGGGCCGCACGGGCCGCAGCGCCCGGGACGTGATCGACGACGCGGGCTGGGGTGTGTTCGAGGCCGGCTACACGGGCACGTTCGCCGCCGATGCCGACCATATCAAGCAGGAAGAGGAGGTCCTCTCCTGCCACAGCCTCGGTTACACGATGTTCACGATCGATGCCTCGGACTACATCAAAATAGATGCTGTACATCTCTCAGATGAACAAGCGGTGAAAAAATTCGAGGAACTGACCGAGGCCGGTGAGCTCAAGAGCCGCTACCTGGGCCGCGAATGGAATTTCGCCGCTGGCGGAGTGGGCGTGGATATTACTTTCAGCCCGGTGGAGTTGGCCAGGTGCAGCCTGGTCTATCTCCAGGCGGTCAAACATATGGCCGCCCTCTACGAGGCGCTGCGCAGTGCGGTGGGAGCCGCGGGAGCGGATTCTGCAAAATATTTCGATTTCGAGGTCAGTGTCGACGAGACCGAGACCGACACTACCGAGTGCGACCACGTGTTCGTGGCCGAGGAACTCAAGCGCCGGGGAGTGGTCTGGCAGAGCCTGGCCCCCAAGTTTACGGGCCAGTTCCAGAAGGGGATCGACTATATCGGCGAGGTGGCCGAGTTCGAGCGCCAGTTCGCCCGTCACGCGCTGATCGCCAGACAACTGGGACCCTACAAGATCAGTGTCCACTCCGGCAGCGACAAGTTTTCGATCTTTCCGCTGGTCGGCAAGTACACCGGCGGCTATTTCCATCTCAAGACAGCCGGTACGAGCTGGCTCGAGGCCGTGCGGGTGATCTCGGTGCGCAATCCCGCGCTGTACCGTCTGATGCACTCATTCGCGCTGGAGCGTTTCGAGCAGGACCGCGCCAGCTACCACGTAACCACCGACCTGGGCAAGATCCCGGCGCTGGAAACCCTGAGCGATGAGCAGCTACCGGGGTTGATGGATGAGATCGACCCCCGTCAACTGCTGCATATCACCTACGGTTCCCTGCTTTCGACTACCGACAGCGGGGGCGCCTATCTTTTCCGCGACCAGATTTACCGGACGTTGTATAATTACGAGGAAGACTACTACGAGGCGCTGCGCGCTCATATCGGCCGTCACGTTGAAACCCTGGGCCTGAGCCGCGGCTAGTGCCGGCTGACAAGGTTTATCTCAACAGCGGGAACGGAGACTGAAATGGCAAATGATTACACGGCAAATTTATTCGATGTCAGCGGCAGGGTGGCGGCTGTCACCGGCGGCGGCGGAATCCTGTGCAGCGTGATGGCCGAGGCGCTGGCCAAAGCCGGCGCCAAAGTGGCTGTCCTGGACCTTCGCGAGGAAGCCGCCGCCGCGGTGGCCGACAAGATCAAGGCCGGCGGCGGCCAGGCGGTGCCGGTGGCGGTGGACGTCTTGCAGCGCGCCAGTATCGAAGAGGCCTGCGAGCAGGTGGAAAAGGCCCTGGGTCCGGTCGATGTGCTGGTCAACGGCGCGGGGGGCAACAAAAAAGAGGCCACCACCAGCTCCGAACTCTCGTTTTTCGACCTGCCGGAAGATGCGGTGCGCTGGGTGTTCGACCTCAACTGCCTGGGCACGATCATGCCGAGCCAGATTTTCGGCCGGGTGATGGCCGAGCGCAAACGGGGCAACGTGATCAATATCAGCTCGATGAGCGCCTTCCACCCGCTGACCAAGGTGCTGGGCTATTCAGCCGCCAAGGCCGCGATCAGCAATTTCACGGAGTGGCTGGCCGTGCACATGGCCCGGGACTACGCCTCCGAGATCCGGGTCAACGCTATCGCGCCGGGCTTTTTCCTCACCGAGCAGAACCGGTTCCTGCTGGTGGACGAGAAGACGGGCCAGCCCACCGAGCGCGGCCGCGCGATTATCGCCGCCACGCCCCAGGGGCGTTACGGCAGCCCCGAGGAACTGCTGGGCGTGCTGTTCTGGCTGATTTCCGACGCGGCCAGTTTTGTCACCGGCACGGTTATCCCGGTCGATGGCGGGTTCAACGCGTTCAGTGGTGTATAATCAAGACGCACGATGGATAAACAGTCAAGTTCAGGAGAGTTTCAATGGCGAGCAAGCAGGACCTGATCGATCTGCAACCGGAAAATGATTATTTTGTGGGTATCGACTCCGACGGCTGCGCGTACCCCACCATGGAGCTGAAGCATAAAGAGTGTTTCATCCCCAATATCATCCGCTATTTCGGGCTCCAGTCGGTGAGCAAGTACGCCCGCGAGGCCGCGGAGTTTGTCAACCTGTACTCCAAGTGGCGCGGCATCAACCGGTTCCCCGCGCTGCTGATGGCGATAGATTTGCTCCGGGACCGTCCCGAGGTGGCCGCCAGCAGCGTGGAGTTGCCCGAGCTGAACGAACTCCGCAAATGGGTGGACAGCGGGATCGCCCTGGGCAACCCCACCCTGACCGCCGAGGTGGAGAAAAACGGCAACCCCGTGCTGAAGGAAGTGCTGGAGTGGAGCAAAGCGGTCAACGACAGCGTGGACTGGATGGTCTACGGCTGCAAACCGTTCGCCTGGGTGCGCGAGAGCCTGCGGAAAATGGAGGACAGGGCGGACATGGTGGTGGTCAGCGCCACGCCGGTGCCGGCCCTGGAAAAAGAGTGGAACGAGCACGACCTGGCCCGGTATGTCAGGGTTATCGCCGGGCAGGAGATGGGTAGCAAGAAGGAGCACCTTCAGATGGCCACCGGCGGCAAGTACGATCCGGACAAGGTGCTGATGATCGGCGATGCGCCGGGGGATATGCGCTCGGCCAGGGCCAACGACGCCCTGTTTTTCCCGATCAATCCGGCTCACGAGGAAGAGAGCTGGAAACTGCTTCACGACGAGGCGTTCGACCGGTTCGTGGCGGGTACGTACGCCGGAGATTACGAGCACGGACTGATTGTGCGGTTCGAGGCGTTGCTGCCGGATACTCCGCCCTGGAAAACCGCGAGCTGAGCGAGGTCGGCCAACAGCCATTCTGAATGAGGTACGGTCATGATGGTTGACGAGAGCCTGGTTATCGGCAGGGGTTACGACGACTACCGCCGGCTGGAAGCGGTCGAGATCGAGGACCTCTGCGTGCGGGGGCTGGACAGTCTTATTCTAGATGGTAAGAGTCTGCTGGTGATTATCCCCGACGGGACCCGCACCGTGCCGCTGGACGTGATGTTTCCGATCTTCTACAAGCACCTCAACGGCCGGGTTAAAAAGCTTCATTTCCTGATCGCGCTGGGGACCCACCAGCCGATGAGCGAGAAAAAGATCGCCGAACGGGTCGGGCTGACACCCTACGAGCTGAAACACGAGTACCCGGCGGCCAGAATTTTCAACCATCGCTGGGACCTGGCCGACACATTCGCCGAAATCGGAAAAATCCCGGCGGATGAGATCGAGCAGATCAGCGGCGGGCTGTTCCGCGAGGAACTGACTGTCACGATCAACAAGATGATTTACGACTACGACCAGCTGATTATCCTCGGACCCACGTTTCCCCACGAGGTTGTCGGGTTCTCGGGCGGAAATAAGTATTTCTTCCCGGGCATTTCGGGTAACAAGCTGCTGCACTTTTTCCACTGGCTGGGCGCGGTGATCACCAATCCGCTGGTCAACGGCAACAAATGGACACCGCCGCGCATGGTGGTCGACAGGGCGGCGGAGTTTATCACCGTGCCGGTGACTAATTTCGACATGGTGGAAAAGGGCGGTAAACTGGCCGGGCTGTTTATCGGGCCGACACGCGAGGCCTGGAGCATGGCTGCGGACTTGTCGTCGAAGCTGCATGTCAGATACGTAAACCGCAAGTACAAGTCCGTGCTGGGCATGGCGCCGCGTATGTACGATGATATCTGGACCGCGGGCAAGGTGATGTACAAGCTGGAGCCGGTGATCGAGGAGGGAGGCGAACTGATAATCTACGCGCCCCATATCGATGAGGTCAGCTACACACACGGTAAAATCCTGAACCGGATCGGCTACCACTGCCGGGACTATTTCCTGAAACGCATGGAACAGTTCATCGATATCCCCCGCGGCATACTGGCCCACAGCACCCATGTCCGCGGCGGCGGAACTTTCGAAGACGGTGTCGAACAATGCGACATGAAGGTCACCCTGGCCACCTCGATCCCCGAAGAGCGCTGCGGTCGGATCAACCTGGGCTACCGTGACCCGGATGGAATCGATTTCGACCAGTGGCGCAACCGCGAGGAAGAGGGTTTCCTGTTCGTACCCAAAGCCGGCGAGACGCTCTACCGGCTGAAGGGTGAAAGCTACGGAGCGTCGTAGAGTTGTATCAAGGGTACGGGGAACAAACAAAGGCCGGGACGGTATCCCGGCCTTTAATTAAAGTAAGTCTGTAATGCTCGCCGAGTCATTTTTTGACTATCAAGCTCCTGAAATAATCGGCCTTGGCGGGATATCTGATAGATGCTATTTCGGCTAGAATGTTGTAAATATACGGAGTAGCGCTATAGCGGGCGATCAGGATGATATCGGACCACTCATCAGGCATATACATACCCATGGAGGCCTGCTGATAGCATTTTGCCAGTTGTTCCGTGTCGCTGAGAATAGTGTAATAGCGTAGATAAAAACAGAGCAGTTGTCCGTTTGAATTCAATTTATCTTTCTCCAGCCAGTACCGGTTGCGGAACTCGGCATTTTTTAATTGCTCTCCCCAATATTCACTGCTCGACTGATTTAGTTTGTACCCCAGTTGCAGGAAACGCAGGTAATATTGAGTTGCTTGTTGCAACTTGCCCGCATTCTCGTAAGCTATGGCCAGATTCATTATCATCGGCTTCCTGTGTAAGTCTCCTGAAGCCTTTTCCAGATTTGGTTCAATGTAGGCTATAGCGCTGTCTGGGAAGCCCATTTTATTGTAAACCATTCCTTTATTTACCAAAGCTTCGTATTCACGTCTTCCCTTTACCTCGCTCCATACAACCAGGGATGTTTTGTAATAACCTCTTTCTGCGGCCATGAATCCCAGTGTTATCAGATTAGAGCTTTTGTGCATATCCACTTTGGAAACCCTGGAAATATATCTTAGGCCTCTTGTATCATCGGCATTCGTCCAGATAAAGGTAATTGAATGGACAAAAGCCGCGAGAGCTATACCATAGATTATCGCCGCTTTTGCCGGAGCGGCCAAAACCCGGATCAGTATCAAAGCGGCCAGAAGAGTTGTGGGTAAGCCGGTAATCGTGAAAATGTCCCAATCACGAATTCCAAGTAGCGGATCGAAAATAAGAGCAAATGTCCAGGTGGAAAGCGCAGCCCAAAAGACAAAGACAAAAGTATCATTTGGCTCGGAAAGTATTTTGCGTGATCCTTTTAACGGCAGAATCAGCAGCGCGACAACGCACATGGGAGCCGCGAAAATGATAAAGTTCAGTTTATACCACACATTCTCCAGACTCAGCAATGTGAAGGGATGGTCGGGGCGCGTCTGGGTTGGCACAAGGATTTCGCTCTCTACCAGATTGTAAGCGATTAAAAAGACAGCTACACAAACTCCGAATAAAACCAGGGAGCTTTTGCCGGTAAGCTTTTGCTTGCTATACAGCTGACCTGGTTTACCGTTATAGCTCGTTCTGATCAACAGAATTATCAAAGATGGCAGTAAGACGACGGCACTGAGATGAAATAGCACTGCCAATATCAACGTTGCCGCGGGAATCAGAGGAAGGCCTGTTTTATTATTCGAAATATATCGGAGACTCGCGTACAAATACCCTGCCACACAAAGGTTTACAAGGGTATAGCTCTCGACGTAGCCGAAAAACAACTGAAGAGTACTGGTTGAAAGTAAAAGCAGAAAAACTCCGAAAAACTCATGCTCTCGCTGAGTAATCAGTTTAGCAGTTTTCCAAAGCACTACAATGTAGGGCGCAAGTAATGATACATGCAGGATAGAGTAGGCATGTTCGCCGTTCGAAATTCCGAACAGAGTTAGAAATCTGTAAAAGACTTGGTGAGAAAAGAAATCCAGTGGCTCATGCTTACTTAGCGAAAAGTCCTGCTGAACTGCGCCCACAAACGCCCAACCGTCACCCAGGAAATGGTTCTTCGATCTCAACAACCAGCCCACCCAGATAGCAAGCAGGATTACGGCGAAGGCGAGTAGATTTCTCTGGTTGTCTTTAAGGGTTAGTACTGGTTTTAACAGGGAGTTTTTTCTGCCTGTCAAGACCGTAAGAAATAGGAAGGCACTGACCGCCGTGGCAGGTACCACCCACCAAGCGACAAACGGTTCGGCTGGCATCAGCCCCCATACAAATGTCCATCCTAGTATGGAAGCCAATAAGGACACGGCTATCCAGGTCAGGGCGATTGCGGCGGCCGTCTTATTAATTTGCATGGCTTCTGGGAAAGGTAAGGGGATAAATCAACTCTGATAAAATATTTGTGTAATATTACGCTCCAGCGGCAGTCTAGTCAAACTTTGCCGGCAACGAGAATACAATGGGCATATTAGAGTCTGTTCATTTGCAATGGTTATGATTTATGTTTTACGGTTCACTTCTGAAATAAATGCGGAGAGCAATTTCACGTGATTCCACGACCGTTTTTTTCATTTGATCTGAGTTGAGTACTATCCACTTTACACACCGGGTGCCGATAAGGCTATTGACCGATTTGGAACAAAGTATTTAAGTTATTTACGACCAAAAGGACAATTTTGTAAAAAAACGGCTATAATGGGGGATAATGATGAATAAAATAATCGCCGTACTTGCGGTTGGATTGATTGCCGTGGGTCCAGTCCATGCCGAATGGTATAAGGGCAACACTCATACCCATACGATCAATTCCGACGGCGACAGCGCACCGGACGTGGCAGCGCGCTGGTACAAGGAGCACCGTTACCATTTCGTCGTGATCACCGACCACAATTACCTCACTCCGGTGGACGGCCTGAACGAAGCGCTGGCGGCTCAGGGAAAATTCCTGGTGATAAGCGGCGAGGAAGTTACCGACGGGTTAGAGGACAGCTCGGGGCGGGGGTATTCGATCCATCTCAACGCGGTCAACCTGGCCGAGGTGGTGCCGCCGGCCGGCGGCGGCAGCGTGGTGGAGATGCTGCAGAATAATGTCGATGCGATCAACGCGGCCGGAGCGGTGGGCCATATCAACCATCCTAATTTTGGCTGGTCGATCACGTTCGAGGACATGCTGGCGGTGCGGGATTATAACCTCTACGAGCTCTACAACGGCCACCCGACTGTCAACAACGCGGGCGGAGGTGGCGTGCCGGGTACCGAGGCGATGTGGGACAGTCTGCTGAGCCGCGGTAAGCTGGTTTTCGGGGTCGCAAGTGACGACGCCCACTCGTTCAAGAAATTCGGCCCAGATCAGTCCAACCCAGGCCGCGGCTGGGTTGTGGTCCGCGCGGATACGCTGAGCAGCGATGCGATCGCCTCGGGGCTTGACAGGGGTGATTTCTATTCCTCGACCGGAGTCGAGTTGGAGGACGTAATAGTCACGGATAAGCGGATCACGATCGAAATTGAGCAGCAGAGAAGCAGCACCAAATACACCACGTATTTTATCGGCAGGGGCGGGAAAGTGCTCAAAGCCACGGGCGAAAATCCCGCAGTCTACGATATCACCGCAAGAGAACTCTACGTCCGCGCCCGGGTGGAGGATTCCAACGGGTGGAAAGCTTGGACCCAGCCGTTTTTCACCACTCCCCGATGAGGAATCATGAGGCTGCTGAGAGTTATTTGCGTAACGGTGTTGTTCTGCCTGCCGGGTTTCGCCGGCGCCGAATGGTACAAGGGAAACACCCACAGCCACACGATCAACTCCGACGGCGACAGCGCGCCGGATGCGGTGGCGCGCTGGTACAAGGAGCACCGCTACCATTTCGTCGTGATCACCGACCATAACTACAATACCGATGTTCGCGGGTTGAACCGCACCCTCGGTGCTCCAGGCAAATTCCTGGTAGTCAGCGGCGAGGAAGTCACCGACCGCTTTCCAGAGAGCGGGGAACGGACGATCCCGCTGCATCTCAACGCGATCGGTACGGACCAGGGCGAGGGTACGCGCACAATCGGCCCCTCGGGCGGCGGCAGTGTCGATGAGGTATTGCAGAGAGATGTCGACGCTATCCGGGCCGCCGGAGCGACGCCTCAACTGAATCATCCAAATTTCGGCTGGGCAGTGGATGTGGGCCACATGGACCGTCTGCGCAACTATTCGCTGTTCGAACTCTGGAATACCTCGACCAACTGCAACAACCTCGGCGGCGGAGGCCACCTTTCCACCGAGGCACTGTGGGACTCCCTGCTGACCAGGGGTAAGATGGTGTTCGGTATCGCCAGTGACGACGCCCATCAGTTCAAGGTCCGGGGGCCGCAGTACTCGAATCCCGGCGGCGGGTTTGTCTGGGTCAATGCAGACAGCCTGGAGGCTGGAGCGCTGGCGGCGGCCCTGGAGCGAGGTGATTTCTACTCCTCGACCGGACTGCGGCTGGAGCGGCTGGAACTAGCCGGCGAGCGGATCGTGATAGAAAGCGAACTGAAAGGGCGGACCCGTCACAGGGTCTATTTTATCGGCTCCGGCGGACGAGTGCTGAAACAGACCGACGACAACCCGGCGGTCTACGAGATCGGAGGCGGCGAGAGCTACGTACGGGTGAAAGTGGTGGACAGCAACGGGCGGATAGCCTGGACCCAACCGGTGTTTACGAAACAGAAAAAATAAGGACTTTTTGATTTAGTTTAGCGGGAAAGACAGGCGGGCAGGCACGATTTATGCAAAAACACCATCTGGCGGGCACCTGCTGGATCGGGTGGAAAGCATAAATCGTGCCTGCCCGCCGCTTTTTCGGATATTCAGAACTCGACCGGATCCTCAAGCGGCGGATCGTGTTCCTCGCCGAAAATCTCGTAGCAGATCTCGCGGCTCACGCTCTCGCGCACTTTAGATTTCTCCACCACCTCCCTGTAGGTTCCGTAACAGTCCAATGCGCGGTTGAAAGCATTGAGGTCCTGATCGTCTACCACGAAGCGGCAGTCGATCTCAGCGGCGGTCGAGTGGTTAAGGCGGATTGCACCCCTGTTGTTTTTCGCCGTTTGTTCATCGACCGTGAAAAACGCCAGTCTGCGAAGGTAGTCTGCGCCATCCTCACGCAGCTGGCAGAACACGCGCTTGACAACGGCGTGGGCAATCAGGTGGTCGTGGAACCCGCTGATGCCGTGGGCGGGGTAAGTAATCAGTATCTGCGGCTCGATTTCACGGACGTGCTTTTCCACCGCGTGCTCGATTTCGCGAGGGTCCAGCTCTTTCAGGCCGCCGTCGGGGAGGTTCAGGACAGTCATGCCGGTTAAGCCGTACACCTGACTGACACACTGCATTTCGCGATACCGGACCTCGCCCATCTGCTGCTTGTCCAGGCCCAGCTTATGTCGTATACTGGTAGCCTCGCCGCGGGTGAGCGTAAGCAGGTACACTTCGTGGCCGTCGCGCAGTTGACTGTTGATACCCGGCCCGGGCCCGAAACTTTCATCATCCGGGTGCGGGAACACATAGAGGAATTTCACCGGGGCTCCACTGGTTACCTGGCGATACTGCAGCCGCCGTCGACAATAATAAACTGGCCGCAGATCATTTTCGCTTCGTCCGAGCAGAGAAACGCCACGGTTCTGGCCACGTCTTCCGCCTCGATCAGCCTCTGCATCGGGGCGCGGCAGGCGGTTTCCTCCAGCAGTTCCTTGGCGCCGGGGATAGCCGACAGGCTGCGCGTGAAACACGGACCGGCCATCACTCCGTTGACCACGACCCCTTTCGGAGCAAGCTCAACCGCCAGGTAGCGGGTGATCGATTCCAGCGCGGATTTGGCCGGGCCGATCACACCGTAGCCGGGAAGGACTTTCTGGCCGCCCTCGCTGGTGATACTGACAATCCGTCCCCAGTCGTTTTTCATCATCGGCACTGCGTGCTGGGCCAGGTGCATCAGCGAGCGGGCGCTGCTGGCCAGGGTTACCTCGAAATGATGGGTCGTGGTGCCCATCAGGGTGCCCGGCACACCGAACGCCGCGTTGGCGATCACGATTTCCAGGTTGTCGAACTCCGCCTTGACCTGGTTGAACATCTTGTGCAGGCTGTCCTCGTCGCCCACGTCGCCTCGCAGGGCGATAGCCCGGACGCCGTTGTCCAGCTTTTCGATTTCCGCGACGACTTCATGGGCTTCGCTTTTGCTGCGACGGTAATTGACTATCACGTTGCAGCCCTCGCGGGCGAGCCTGATCGCTATCTCGCGGCCGAATCCACGGCTGGCGCCGGTTACGATTGCGTTCTTACCCTCAAGTTCCGGGTACATCGTACAAGTCTCCTCCCGTTGTGCTTGCCGATAAATCCAGGTTTGAAATTAAAAATAATTTTCAACCTTTCGTTTTGAAAGTCAAGAGAGTGCAAAAAAATAAAAAGGGGGGACCACGAGGTGGTCCCCCTGATAATGCGCATGGAACTGTACGATATCTCTTTATTGATCAACCTCTTCCGGGTTCTGGTCTACAATCCCGTTTTCCTGGTCGTCATCCTCGCCCGGTACGATCCTGGCGACATCGACTACCCGGTCGCCCTCGTTGAGGTTGATCAGTTTCACGCCGCTGGTGTTGCGACCGATCACCTTGACACTGCTCAGGGCGATCCGGATAATCAATCCCAACTGGGTGATCAGGATCATTTCGTCATCATCGACCACTTCCTTGATCGATACCAGCTTACCGGTTTTGGGCGTGCAGCGCAGGGTGATAATCCCCTTGCCGCCGCGATTGGTGACCCGGTATTCCTCCACCGAGGACCGTTTGCCCAAACCTTTCTCGCTCACGACCAGCAGAGTCGAATCCCGGTTCAGCGCAACCATGCCCACCACGAAATCATTGTGCACCAGTCTGATTCCCCGGACGCCGTAAGCCGTTCGGCCCATGGCCCGTACCTTGTCCTCGTGGAAACGGATCGCCTGGCCGTTACGCGTGGCCAGGATAATGTCGTGGCTCCCATCGGTGATCCTGGCTTCGATCAACACGTCGTCCTCAGGCACGCCGATCGCGATAATTCCGTTGCGGCGAGGGTTGCTGAACGCGGCCAGGCTGGTTTTCTTGATCTGTCCGTTGCGTGTGGCCAGGATTACGAATTCGTTCTCGCTGAAATTTCGTACCGGAAGCATGGCGGCAATCCGGTCTTCATTGTCGATCTCGAGCAGGTTGACAATCGCCTTGCCCTGGGCGGTGCGCCCGGCCTGCGGGATCTCGTAGACCTTCAGCCAGTAAAGCTGGCCCTTGGCCGTGAAAAACAGGATATAGTCGTGGGTGCTGGCGATAAAGAGGTGCTCCAGGAAATCGGTTTCGCGTGTGGCCTGGCCGCTCTTGCCCCGGCCGCCGCGGACCTGACGGCGGTAGGTGTTGACCGGCAGGCGCTTGATGTAGCCGTTGTGGCTGATCGTGATCACCATTTCCTCTTCGGCGATCAGGTCCTCGATATTGAACTCGCCGGCATCGTCCAGAATCTCCGTCCGGCGTTCGTCACCGTACTTGTCCTTCATTTCCAGCAGCTCTTCGCGGATTAACTGCATGCGCTGCTGGCGGCTATCGAGCAGGTTCTTCAGCCGCTCGATAGTCTGCAGTAAGTCCTTGTACTCCTCGTCCAGTTTTTCCCGCTCGAGCGCGGTCAGACGGGCCAGGCGCAAATCGAGAATGGCCTGGGCCTGGACTTCGCTGAGCTCGAACCCTTTCATCAGATTGGTGCGCGCAGTCTCGGTGTCCTTACTCTTACGGATTATTTTGATCACTGCGTCGAGATTGTCGATCGCGATCTTGAGGCCTTCCAGAACATGCGCCCGTTCATCGGCTTTGCGCAGCTCGAACTCGGCGCGGCGAGTTACCACCACGTGACGGTGATCGAGGTAATGCCGGATCATCGACTTCAGGTTCAGCACACGCGGAGCCCCGTCCACCAGGGCCAGGTTGATCACGCCGAACGTGTTCTGGAGCTGGGTCTTGGTGTAGAAAAGGTTGAGAATCGCCTCGCCGCTGGCGTCGCGCTTGAGATCGACCACGATCCGCATCCCGTCGCGGTCCGACTCATCGCGGATATCGCTGATCCCCTCGACCTTCTTGGTCCGCACCAGTTCGGCCATGTCTTCCAGCAGCTTGCTCTTGTTGACCATGAACGGGATCTCGGCAATCACGATCGCGTCGCGGCCGTTTTTCTTGCTTTCCACATAGGCGCGGGCGCGGACCTTGATCAGGCCCCGTCCGGTGTGGTAAGCTTCCTTGATTCCCTCGCGTCCGTAGATATAGCCGCCGGTGGGGAAATCGGGACCCGGGACCATTTCCATCAATTCATCGACAGTGATCTCCGGGTTCTCGATAGTCGCCACGCAGGCATCCACAATTTCATTCAGGTTGTGCGGTGGAATGTTGGTCGCCATGCCGACAGCGATACCGCTGGAACCGTTGACCAGCAGATTGGGTATTTTGGCCGGCAAAACGGTAGGTTCTTCCAGGCGGTCATCGAAATTGGGGCTGAAACCGACAGTTTCTTTTTCGATATCCGCCTGCATATCGACCGCTACCGGCAGCATCCTGGCCTCGGTGTAGCGGTAGGCCGCGGCCGGGTCTCCATCGATAGAGCCGAAATTGCCCTGACCGTCGATCAGCGGGTAGCGCAGGCTGAAATCCTGAACCATCCGCACCAGGGCGTCGTAGACCGCCGAGTCGCCGTGGGGATGGTACTTGCCGAGCACGTCGCCGACCACGGTGGCGCATTTCTTGTGTGGCCTGTTGGGCGCCAGGCCCAGCCCGTGCATGGAAAACAGGATGCGGCGGTGAACCGGTTTGAGCCCGTCGCGCACGTCCGGCAGCGCGCGGCTCATGATCACGCTCATCGAGTAGTTGATGAAGGAGTCCCGCATCTCATCCTCGATATAACGCGTCAACACTCTTTCTCTGTTCTCGATTGCCATGGTTTCCTTCGTGCTAAAACTTTAGCTGAAATTGCCTGGCCGGCCGTATCGTGGAATTACTGCTGCTCCTCGAGCGGCAGTTCCAGCACGTCGCCGGCTTTTTCGATACTGACACTTTTAATCAGCGCGGCCTTACCCGGATTGTCGCGCTCATCCCGCGGCAGGGCTACGATCTTGTCCACCACGTCCATCCCTTTGGCCACCTTGCCGAACACGGTGTACTGGCCATCGAGCGAAGGATAGCTGGGAGCTACCAGGATAAAGAACTGGCTGCTGGCGCTGTTGGGGTCCTGGCTGCGGGCTGCCGATACGATTCCCTTGGTGTGCCTGATCTGGTTGAACTCGGCTGTCAAACGGCGCGGTCCGCTGCCGATCCCGTCGTTTTTAAGGTCGTCATCCTTGCTGTTGGGGTCGCCGCCCTGGATCATGAAGCCGGGGATTACCCTGTGGAACGTGGATCCATCGAAAAACTTGCTCTCGGCCAGCGACTTGAAATTTTTCACATGGTTCGGCGCTACGTGGGGGTAGAACCGGATGACAATCGATCCGAGCTTGGTCTGAATCACCGCCACTTCGCTCTCATCGGTCAGTTCGGTGCTGCCCGGCGTTGACTCGGGGCTCTGGCGGATTTTGGCTTTCGGAGGTGGAATCGTCTCGTTTTCCTGGGCGTTGCCGCCGGTGGAGCAGCCGAAAATCAGGGCGGCGGGTAATGCGGTCAGTGCAAGCAAATTAATAAATCGGCTCATCATCCGTCCTTTTGGAGATTCCGTTGCTGGAATTCAGGTTCGCAAGCTTTAGAGGGGCGTTGAAAAAAGGACTTCAACACCCCAGCTGAAATTTTTCGCTTTTTCGGCTGTCAAGGGCAAGGCAAGCCGTTTCGACTCTAACATAATGAATCATCAAATCGTACAGCTTCACTGCCTGAGTAATCCTTGCTTACTCATTGTGCTTCAAAACGGCCCTTGACAGCCCATTTACGCTGAATTCAGTATCTTTCAACACGCTTTTGGTGGCAAACAGTTCGTCAAATTACAAGGTTCCGGAGCTGATCAGACATAGCGTTCGTCCACATAAACGCGCCGGATTTCCACCCGCTCCACAGGCTGTCCGTTCTCGTCTGTGCGGCTGCGCGAGATGTCCCTGATTACGTCGAAACCCTCCACGACCACACCGAAGACGGTAAAGCGTCCGTTGAGTTGAGGCCGGTCCTCGAGCAGAATATAGAACTGGCTGTTACCCTTGTCCGGTTCACCGGGAGGATGAGCCAGGCCAACGTTGCCCGTCATATTGGGCATATTGAATTCCGGGGCGATAGTAAAGCCCGGGTCGCCGGCCCCGTCGTTGGTTGGGTCGTCGTCACGGCTGTTGACATCACCGCCCTGAATCAGACCGTCTTTCTCGACGTAATGGAACGTCAGCCCGTCGTAAAAACCACGTTGAATCAGATTCTTGATCTGACGCACCGTGGTTGGCGCGGCCTGCGGCATGGGCAGGATCATGAATTCGCCGAGATCGGTCTCGAAAATCCAGACTTCGCGCTCGCTTTTCTGCTGCTCGTAATCACGGGTCTGGGCCAACTGCGTGCCCGTGCGCGGAGGAGGCTGGCCGCAGGAAAGCAGCATGCCGAGCAGCAGCAGAGATGCGGGGAAAGGAGTAACTCTTTTGATCACGAAATCCATGCGGGAAATCACCCTGGGGACACCTCCGGTTAATTGCCGGTTCGGTAATAAAGAACAAGCTTTTAATATAAGCTTCCATCCTCCGTTTGACAATAGCCAAACGGCAGCGAGCTTGGCTGCGGGAACCTTCTGCAATGCCGGTTTCAGCTACCCGGCGTGCTGCCGCGTTCGAGCAGGATCAATGTCTGGCGGGGCAGGGTGAAACCCTGGAAGAACTGCCTGAATTCCGGGTAGCCGTCAGTGCCCACGGTCCTCGCGCTCACGGTCAGGCTGCGGCGAAGGTTCAGCGACCTTCCGCTCCGGGTGCAGTCCACAAGCCAGCGGCCGTATTGGCAGTCGAGCGCTTCGTGCTCGGGCATGTAGGCAACCTTCCAGCCCTCGGGCAGGGTAATCGTGTACTCGCGCACCAGCGTGAACGGACCGTCGCCCACGAATTCGTACTCCCGCGTTTCGAGGTCCGGGAAATAGGGCAGGCCGGTAAACCCGAACGGCGGCGCCGGCAGGCGCAGGATCATCATCTCACCCTGCACAACCCCCAGCCCGGGCGCCGAGTACTCGAAATCCAAGCTGGCCGGGACGGTCAGGTCACGAAGGTCAGACAGTTCGACACCGGTTGCGCGCGCGCCCTCGCTGATAGCGTTGGCCGCCTGGCTGAAATACTGCTGACGTTCGCGGGGAGTGTCGTCTTTCAGGCTCAAGCGGGCCTGGATATCAAACAGGCCGTCGGTGCCGGCATGAAACGCCCCGGTGACGTCGCCGTTATCGGCCAGGACGAGTTCGGCCCGCACCAGCGAAAGGCTCTTCTCCGGCGGGAAACTGCGCAGGCGATGGAGCGTACCGCCGGATTCCAGCAGCACCAGCGCCCGGCTGCCCTGGCCGCGGCTGTGATAACCGTAGCGGTTGTACTGGGCCGTGGGATGCAGCCACAGGCCGTGGCGGCCTGTTTCGCCGTAGAGCGGATTGACAAATGTGGAGTCCGTAAAATAACCGGCCACGAAAACCATCACCCTGTCGAACTGAGCCGCCGCCGGGACGTCCTCTTCCAGCATGTCCCGCATCTCGCCGCTGCCGTAAGCCGGCCAGGCCTCGATTCCCGCCGCGCGCAGCATGCTGACCAACAGGACCGCCTTGTCCAGGCCGTGGCCGTACATGTTTTCCAGCACCTTGCCCGCCGGAGTCGGCTGATAGGCGGTCAACGGTAAGGCGAGGCCGATATTGCGGACCTCGGTGGCCACATAGAGGGCGATCGCGCGGACGCTGTCCGCCAGCGAAGCGCTGCCTGCAACCAGCGAGTCCGCCCGCTGCCTGAGTGCGCCGCCGGTTTCGACCGAAGGGAAGAACCTGGCGGCCAGCCAGCGGCCGAGGTTTTCCCAGCTATCGACGTTGGAAACCAGCAGCCAGGGAGAGTAGCTCTGTGAGGGGGGCATGTAGGGGATCCGCTGGATCATCGGCACGTCGGCCAGCTCCCAGCCGTACTGCCTGAACTCGTTGCCAGCCAGGTCCAGAGTCTGCACCTCGGCCTTTCCCAGCCCGTTGCGGCGCACAACCAGCGGCTCGGGAGCGTCCGCGGGCACCAGCAACTCGTAACGCTTACGCAGGATCGGCTCGAAGGTGCGGAACATTTCCCTGTCCCAGTAAAGCATTTTTCCCGCTTTGTCCGCGCTGTCGGGAGCGCTGATCGTCCGGGTAACGAGCTCCACCACCGCGCCGGGCTGGATCCCGCCGAACGAGATTACTTTCTGCTTGATGTCGGCATAGACGGCCGCGCCGGTCAACTCCGGAGGGGTGATCACGTTGATCGCCTTGTCCTCCACGGGCACAGTGCCGCCATCGGGGAGCCACGTGCGCGCCAGCAGGATTGCGACACTGTCGGTTTCGGAGTCGAAATTACGTTTCTGGTCGCCGAACCCGCGGCCCCGGTCCTGAAGGATTTTAACCAGCAGGTGCTCGGTCAGCTCGTTGGTCCCGTCGGGCAGCACGACCAGGCTCTTGCCCTGGTACAGGATCAGCGCGCCGGCGGCGGGATAGTCATTCAGGCCGGGGGCATCAGCCACAATCCGCGCGATCTCGGCCTCATCCAGCCGGACCTCGGCGTTCAAGTCGTTAAGCGGCAATCCGACAAGCAGAGCCACGGCACCGGCTGCATAATGGATGATGCGCTGGAGATTCATCGCGGGCCTCCATCGCTGTCGGCTTCGAGAATGATCTCGCCCCGTCCGCTGCGGCTGCTGGCCCGCAGGATTTCCTTGAGCTGAAGGTACTCGTCGGTGCTGAGCTGCTTGCTGTCGATCAGGAATTGCTTATCGTAGCGGACAGTCAGCAAGGGGTTGGTCTCCGAAGGCATATCGGCACGGTAGGCCATCCGGTAAGTCAGGTCGCCGTCGGCCAGGTCCACGGTCTCGGGCATGCTCTTGATCCGGTAGCCCGGCGGCAGCGCCAGTTCCTCTCTCTGGGTACTGCCCAGGGTCATGCCCAGGTTGAACGGATATTCGCGCTCCGGCAGCCCGGCGGCCGAGAGGAAACTCTCGAGGATCAGTTCGAAACTATTGGTCGAGACCGGCGATTTGATCAGCAGGTAATCCCCGGCGGCGATAGCGTAGTCCGGCACCTCGTAGCTGAACTTGATTCCGAAAGCGGAGTAGAGGTCTTCCGGGTCGCTGGAACTGAACCCGATCAGGCGCGCCCCGGGATGGACCCCGGAAACGATTTGCTGCCAGATACTTTGCATCTGGCGGGGCGGGAAGCGCTTGATGAACCCACGGAAGGCCAGGTCGTAGATCCCGGCCGTGGAGATAGTGACCTCGCTGACCAGCCGCCCGTCGGATTCCACGCGGCTGGTGGCGGAGATAGTGCCCATGTTGTCTTCGGCGGGCATGTGATCGCTGGTCACCAGCGGTTCGCCCGCCGGGGTGCAGACCAGCATGTGGGCGCCGGCCTCGGCCGCCATCAGCAGGTCCGGGTTGTTTTCCACGGTCGGGTCGCTGAACCGCCAGCCGCCCTCGGCCTCAGGCAGGGCGACAATTGCGTGGTTGAAGCCGATAATCGGGATTTCCTCGTCGATCAGCTCACCGGCGCGGGTCAGGACCACGTAGCTTTCGATATCGACCTCATCGAGCATGGTGCTCATCAGCACGGCCACGTCGCGGCAGACCCCGTAGCGCGTGGATAATGTTTCGCTGGCGGGCTTGGGCTCGAACCCGGCTTTCTTACCGGTGCCCAGGCCCATGTAGCGAACTTTCTGGGCCACGAAATGATAGATCGCCTTGATTTTTTCCTCATCGGTGGCGAGCCCCTCGGTGATCCGGCTGACCACGGCGCTCAGGCTGTCGTCGGCGGTGCGGAACTGCGAGGTCATCTCGTACCACCACCTGCTGACCTGCCGCCAATCGTCAATCGTGGAAACAATCAGCCGCGGGGCGAAGCTGTAGTAGGGGGGCATGGCCGGCTCGGCCACGATCCGGGGCACGTCACGGACTTCCCATACGTACGTGTTCAGACCGTTTTCCGTGGTCAGTGAAAACTCAGCCTCACCGTCCTTGACCACGTAGTGCAGGGGCAGACTGGCCGGGCCGGTGATTTCGATCCGTTTGTTTACGATCGGTTCCCCGATCTGGAACAGGTCCATCCAGTCGAACTGGCCGGCCATCGGCGCGTTGAAGCAACTGTCGACAACCTCGTATTCAATCGCATCGCCCACCTCGAGGCTGGGGAAGGTGACCAGCTGTATCCGCACCTCGGAGTCGAAGATGTTCATCCGGGCCAGCATGGGGTGGGTGACGTCCTTGATCATCTCCTCCGGCACATCCACCACCCGGCCGTCGGGCTTGATCACCCGTGCCGTCTCGATCCGCAGCGTATTATACTTGCGGCTGTAGTCGTGCCCCTGCTCGCCCCAGCGTTTCTTGCCGGTCTCGGTCAGGAGCTTGATAAGAACATGTTCCCGGTGCAGATAAGTTCCGTCCTCGTTGTAGCTGATGGTCCGGTCGGCTTCGACAATCACCGAGTTGGCGTCGGGGTATTTTTCCGCTGTGGCGGCGATGAGTTTTTCCACTAATTCCGGCCCGGCCTGCGCGGCCAGCCCGGGGGATGGTGCCAAAATGTCTGCCAGCAGGAAAGCGGCAAGCAGCAATGGTAACGACAGCAATTTGTTCATAGCCCGCTCCGGTGGAATGAAAATCTTGCGGATTTTAATGTCTGGTAAGTATTTAAGCCGCTTTGCGGAGTTTGTCAATTGCTTAGTTTAAGCCGGTTCGCGCTTGACCACAGGTGGCTCTGAGTGTAAGTTTTTTACGATCAGCTTGCTTAAACAGCGACAATCCAGTCCAATCATCTAATATGGGAGAGTAACCGACATGTTCCCGATAGCGGCAAAGAGGATTCCCGTGTTCTGTGTGATGGCTGTCATGCTTGTCCATCTATGCCTGTGGGGCGCCGAGCCGGTGGTCAGCCCCTGGGTTTCCACCAACCGCAGCGTTAACACGTTCGACGCCGCCACGATCGCCGCCGACATGAGCCGTGGAGCAAGCGGCTCCATGGAACGTGCGGTAAATTTCTACAGTTTTTTCCGCCGGACGATGTTCCCCTACTCCAACCGCAACGAATACCCGTACCCCGAAAACGACCAGTCGCACATGTTCGATTTCGTGAGGATGGTCAATGTCTACGGCTACGCGCTCTGCACCCAGGGCAACTGGATGTTCGCCAGCTTCCTCAAGGAAACCGGCCTGACCGGGGACGCCCGCGGGATCAGCGTGCCGGGCCACGGTACCGCCGAGGCGTACTGGGACGGCAAGTGGCATTTCATCGACGCGGTGGTGGGTTGTTTCGCCTATACCGGTAAGCAGAAAAAGGATATCGCCTCCATCGACGAGATTATCGCCGACAGCACGCTGCTGAGCAGGGCGGCAGTCCAGGGCCGGGCCAGCATGCCGTTCTGCCCGTGGGGCGGCGAGGCAATCTACCCGGAGGCCGCCCTGGCCGTGCCGGACCGGTGGTACACCTACCGCAAGTACGCCCTGGCGTTCCTGATGGGCGCGCTGCCGGAGTACAAGCCGGTCGAGGTGGGGGAGCGGTCGTCACACACGATGGCGTTCAACCTGCGGCCGGGGTTCAAGCTGATCAGGACCTGGGACCACGAGCCGGGGATGTACAACCTGAGCTACGAGTACCATCGCGACCGGCTGAAGATCATGAGCCCCTCGCCGGCACTGCTGCCGCCCCACCATCCCGACGGCGGCAAGGAGATGCGCGATGAGATCAACTGGCCGCTAATCAAGCCCTACCGCAAGACAATCAACGGCCGTGACAGCTACCGTTACTACGCTAACGGACGGCTCGTGTACGAGGACGATTTCAGCGACGACAGGATACTGCGCTCGGCCGATTCGCTGGGGGGACTGAGTGTGG